>NZ_JBPAOH010000065.1:0-38884 GCF_050875635.1 Tolypothrix sp. VBCCA 56010 | reverse complement strand
CCGCACTGCCTCCCCCATGCCCCATGCCCAATGTCCCATGACGGCAGGTGCTCCACTTGGGGAGACCCCAAGACCGCACTGCCTCCCCCATGCCCCATGCCCAATGTCCCATGACGGCAGGTGCTCCACTTGGGGAGACCCCAAGACCGCACTGCCTCCCCCATGCCCCATGCCCATTGCCCCACTATCCACTACCAACTAACCAACGAGGTGAGAAACTACGCTGCTTTTGGTACGGTTACACCGACTCCCAGATGAGGAGTAACTTGTTACATTAGTTGACAAGAACAGACAACAGGCTGCTTAGTTAAATATAATACGAGCTTTTACTATTTAATTTACAAATACCGCACATAGCTGTGGTAGTAAAGGAGGCAAAACGTGAGTAACCCATCCAATCAAGTATCAGAATTTTTTAACAGTGAGCCAGAAACTAGCGAAGTGCTGTGGCAGTACGTTAAAGCCTTGAGTCCAGAGACAATTACCCAGTTATCCAAACCCAATTCTCCAGAAGTCTTTCAAGTAATGGAACGCAATATTGTCGGGCTGTTGGGAAACCTGCCTGCGGAACACTTTAATGTGACTATTACTACCAGCCGGGAAAGTTTGGGTAGGCTTCTTGCCTCTGCTATGATTAGTGGTTATTTCTTGCGTAATGCCGAACAGAGAATGAACTTTGAAATGGCATTGCAGGGAACTGAAACTAACAACACCGAGAATGACTAAGGATTTGAAGTTTTCATCCTGGTTAACGTCGCGGTGATACAAATCAAAAATCTCAAGGAGTGCTAAATCCTTGCAACCTGCCTCCCTTCTACCCTTAACTCCCAGAAGGGAATGGTAATTTTTATCAGCGTGAGAAAATAACTCAAAATACGAAATTGAAAATTACTTCATTAATTTAATCTTGATACAGGTGCGTAGACAAATTCAAACAAACTTAAAATTTGTACCTAAAATACAAACTCGGCAGAAATCAAGTTAATCTGCCGAGTTTTTTTAATGCTTAGTAGTTGGTTGTTCCACGCTTCTACTAACTACTAACTACTAACTACTAACTACTAACCATTACCCACAAACCATGAGTGAAACTATTTCCCCACCACCTCACAAAATCATTGGTGTTGCCGTAATATCAAACGATCGAGGGCAAATATTAATCGATCGCCGTCGTCGGTCAGGCGCAATGGGCGGTTTGTGGGAATTTCCTGGAGGTAAAATTGAGAAAGGCGAAACCGTCGAAGAGTGTATCAAACGGGAAATTAACGAAGAATTGGGAATACTTATTGAAGTAGGAAAACATCTGATCACTATCGATCATACCTATACCCACTTGCGCGTCACCCTGACTGTACATCATTGCCGCCATCTTAAGGGTGTTCCTCAACCGCTGGAGTGCGATGAAATTCGCTGGGTGAATTTGGATGAACTCGATCGCTTTGCTTTTCCTCAGGCAAATATTCAAATTATCGCAGCTTTACGTGAAGGCGATCGCTCTCATCCTTAAAGCTTGATTAATTGTGGGTTTTATTCGTACCAGTGCTTTCTAGTCTGAAGGTGAGGTCTCCAAGTGAATTTTTCTAGTTGTCCAAAATGCGCGATGGTGCGGTAGCACCCGCCTTTGGCGATCGCCTGAATCGATTTGGCGACTGCAATTGTGATTTCGGCGATCGCCTGAATCGATTTGGCGATCGCAATTGTGATTTCGGCGATCGCCTGAATCGATTTGGCGAACGCAATTGTGATTTCGGCGATCGCCTGAATCGATTTGGCGACTGCAATTGTGATTTCGGCGAACGCATTTGTAATTTTGGCGATCGCCTGAATCGATTTGGCGACTGCAATTGTGATTTTGGCGTACCTACATAAATCTATTCATCCCTCCATTCAGCAACGCCGACTTTCCTAAGCTTCATGAGTATTGTGTTTTCTCATGAATCATTTAGGATTGCTATATCTCCCAATCCTCAATCAGCAAGTTATTAATGCGTTGGAATTCTCTAGTGTTATGGGTAATAAGGGTTAAGTTATTTGTCAGGGTGATGGCGGCAATTTGTAAGTCATACGCGCCAATGGGAGTACCTAATGCTTCTAGTTGAGAGCGAATTATTCCAAATGTCGTTGCTGCTAAATCGTCAAAGGCTAGTGATGTAAATTGGGCTAAAAATTGTTGTTGTAAAGTAAGATTCCGTTGTGGCTTGGCACTTTTCATTGCACCATAGAATAGTTCAGCTTTGACGATTGAGCAAACGGCAATATCTTTAGTGGCAGTGGATTCTAGTTTCTGTTTTAAGGTGGAATTTCTACCACGCATATAGATAATGCAGGTGTTAGTATCGAGCAGGAATTTCACAGGATTGGTTCGCGTTCTGGTTGTTGTCCTTGGGGATGACGGAAGAAGGTTTCATCTTGGATACATCCATAAAATTGAGGCAGGGGATATTCTGTTATTTCGGTTGGAGTTGCTGGTTGTAGGGACTCAATGAGGGTTTTTAGTAATCGGGTAAGGTCAAATTCTTCGGGTAATTCAGCCACGGGGGATTGACGGAAGAATTCTGATATTTTGCTTGTTTGCACAAGCTGGGTGTTGTTATTGTGTGTAGTCAGGCTTTGTGCCAGGAGTTGGATAATATACAATTTATCGTCAGGCGAAAGCTGAAGGAGTTGTTGTTCGAGTTCTGGGACGACCATGATGGGGCTTAGGTGGAGGATAATTTCATTTTACTTTCATAGTCAAGCGATTTTGTGAGTGCAATTATTATTTCAGCGATGCCTGGGTTGGGCTACGCCAACGCATTTAGCGATTTGGCGTTTGCGTTTGTTATTTCGGCAGTCGCATTTATTGATTTGGCGACTGCAATTGTGATTTTAGCGATCGCCGAAATCGATTTGGCGATTGCAATTGTGATTTTGGCGATCGCAATTGTGATTTCGGCAGTCGCATTTATAGATTTTGCGATCGCAATTGTGATTTCGGCGATTACTATTGCTGATTGCACTTATTCTAAAACAACAAATCCATATAAAAAATGAGTAAAAACACAGGCAACCTCGTAATTATTTCGTTGAACTTTTAATGAAATAAATCCACAAAACTACCCATCTCAGGCAAAAGGATACTCCACTATGTTGAAAAAGGAATTATTAAAAAAAAGGATATCTCATGTCTTTAAGAACTCGTGGTTCTGCTGCTGTTGACAAAGCCCAACTTCGTCTCGCCTTGCTTAAATCCATTGATGAAAGTCTGGATTTAGGACATGGGTTAACCATTGAAGCCTACAACCACCTAATCAACACTACCCGTGCTGTACTAGAAGCTCATAATACGCTGGTGTCCAATCTTGAAGAATCGCGTAAAACAATAATCCAGATGGATAAAGCCCTCTCCGAAATGTCTGAACGAATGCTAAGTGGAGTTGCAACTGTCTACGGCAGAAACAGTATAGAGTATTCCAAGGCTGGCGGCTCTAATCGAAAACGAAGTAAACAATCTAGTTCAAAAGTTACTCCAGTTGTAGCGGTTCTTACCACTCAACCTACTCAAGCTGCAATTGCCAATGCGTCAACTAACGGTAATGGCACAACTCCTTTGCTGCAATAATCCACCTGACTTGAAAATGGGAGTAGGGGTGTTAAATCAATGAATGGGGTGTAGGGGGTAGGGGGTAGGGTGTGGGGAAAACGATGCTAAGAGCAGGGGTTTCAAATGCGGACTCGATGTTTAAAAAGTATTATATGAAGCACCCAAAGCCTCAGAACTTAACTAATCAGGTAAAAACTCTTCATCTAAACATTCATCCGCAGTAAACGGATCTACCCCAAAAGTATCAAGCGATAAACCAGTTTCATCACTAGCTTGCTTTCTTGCATCTTGATAACACTGTGGCAAAACTTCCTGGAAATATAATTTTAAACTAGGACTATCTACAAAAGCTTCTTTGAGCCTCCGACGATGTTCTCTAATACTTCCTTTCCAACTATTAGAGCGCTTTTCTGGCTGATATTTATATTTTAACAAATGAATTAAGACAACTATCAAATTACTTTTTATTGCCTTTTTTTCACTTCTCCCCATGCATTCAATTTCTTCGATAAGATTTTCTAAATCAACTTCAGAAAATCTGCCTTCTTTTAATTGTTTAGCCGTCGTCTCTATCCACAGATAAAAATCTTGCTCGTAAAGATGAGATGTAAAGACTGTTGGTTGAGGCGCTGTCATCTGATTTTTCAACCTCATGAATACAAGGATAGAAGTAGAGAAAATAGCAAAATTCAATTAATCAGGTAAAAACTCTTGATTCAAGCATTCATCCGTAGTCAAAAAAGCCTCTACAGGAAAAGTATCAAGGCTTAACCCAGTTTCTAAAGCCGCTAACTGACGTGCATCCTGATAACATTCCATAAAATTTTCAGCGAAGTACTTTTTCAAACTTGGGCTATCTTGCAAATTTTTATTTAGTCTGCGTCGATGTTCAAATATAGTATAAAGCCAACTATTAGACCGTTTTTCGGATTGATATTTGTATTTGAATAGGTGCATTAATAAAACTACTAAATTGCTTTCTAAAGCTCTTTTTTCGCTTCTCCCCATGCTTTCAATTTCTTCGATAAGATTTTCTAAATCAACTTCAGAAAATCTGCCTTCTTTTAATTGTTTAGCCGTCGTCTCTATCCACAGATAAAAATCTTGCTCGTAAAGATGAGATGTAAAGACTGTTGGTTGAGGCGCTGTCATCTGATTTTTCAACCTCCCAAAATCCAAGCAGTAAACTTAATTTAATCCCGCTCTGACTATGCTTGTTACTTATCTAAATAGATTGCGTTTGGGCGTATTCCAAGTGAAACTTGAGATGCGAGCAAGTAACAGGGTAACTATATAATAACAATTTAGACCAGGGCGAAAGCGCTATTAATATAATAGCTACCTGTATCACAACTACATTAATCTGTCACTATACAACAAGAATATGTAAAACTTTAACTATTCAACAATACTTTGATTAAAGCCGATGACGGGATTTGAACCCGTGACCGCTCGATTACGAATCGAGTGCTCTACCACTGAGCCACATCGGCAAAAGCCATTCCCAATTATACCATTAATAAGGTCATGGTACAACAAAATCCTAAAAATCGCCTTAACTCAGAACAATACGCCCGTCTCAAAGCAGAAATGGCAGCCCCCTATCGCGGCTTGCGGCAATTTATATATATTGCTTGTGGTGCTTCTGGTTTCATCGGCGCGATCGTCTTTTTTTCCCAACTGCTTGCTGGACGCGATGTTGATAGCGCTTTGCCTAACTTAGCACTTCAGGTAGGAGTCGTTACCTTAATGGTATTCCTTTGGCGATGGGAACAGCGTAGGCAAAAGCGCTCATAAATAAGTAGAACGAATAGCTTCTTACGGGAGAAATTCTCCCTTTTTGCAAGATTTACCTTTTATATCTGGTGACAGATGTCTTATTTAGTTAACTAACTTAACATAATTATATAATCAGAAACATATATACAGAAAAAATTAAGAAATTATTAGGAAATCTGAAAACTTGAGATTTTCAGTAGAAACTAATAATACTTCAAACGGGGTCAGCCAATATAAAGACCCTGAATATCAAACCATAAATTTCAATGGGGTCAACCAAATTTTAAAGACCCCAAAGTTAAAAAAACTCAAAATATTTAAAGCGCCAAGACCTAACAATTGTTAAGCCTTGGCGCTTTGATTTATGCAAGGGGGGTGGGGAGTGGGGGAGTGGGGGAGTGGGGAGTGGGGGACAATTCTTTTTCCCCATCTCCTTGTCTCCCCATCTCCTTGTCCCCCCATCTCCCCCATTACGGAGTTTGTACCAAATAAGGTGAGGGAATTGCTTGAGCGCGTCCTGCACTAACTAGCGCTTGGTAAACAAAAGCAGCAACTTCTGCCCTAGTTGCCTCACGATTTGGATTTAGTTGCTTAACGGTAGGATAATTAATTACTAATTGCCTGGAAGTTGCCGCAGCAACAGAACCCGTAGCATATTTAGGAATCTGTGCCGCATCAGTATAGAAAGTTAGAGGATTCTGAGTCTCAGCATTTAAACCCAGACCGTTGGCTAAGGATACTAACACCTGCACTCTAGGAATTTGCTGCTGTGGTTTAAACGTACCGTCGGGATAGCCAGACACATATTGACCCTGGTAAGCAGATTGAATTGCTGCGTAAGCCCAGAAATTGCTTTGCAGATCCTTAAAGTCAATACCTGGGCGTTTGCTTGCTGGCGATAAAGCTTTATTGACGATAGTAGCAAATTGAGCGCGTGTTACAGGTTCATTCGGTCTAAAACTGCCATCGGGGAAGCCCGCAATAATATTCTGAGACGCTAAAGCTTCAATGTATCCTTTTGCCCAATAACCCGCAGGTACATCTTTGAAAGCAGTTTGACCACCTGCGGGGGGTTCAACGCTGGCAGCAACAAAATCTACCTTGCCAGAAATTCGGGTAGGGTCAATATCATTACCAACAGCGACTATTGTATTTTGAGTGGTCGCATTTAATACGTCAAAAAGCTTTTTTGGGTCTTTTTTACCGTTATTGCGAATCAGGTTTTTACCAGGATTTTCCTGAGTTCCCAAGTCTGGTGAAGATTTCTGAAGCGCAACTAATCCGTGATCTCGGTTATCCTGAATTACGTTGTTACGCAGCATCGGTTTGGCGCTACCAGTGACAACAATGCCGCCATAGTTTTGGATAATTTGATTATCAGTAATTAAAGGAGTTGCCAAATCGCTAACTGCAATACCAAAACCAGTTGATTGAAACAAGTTATTGCGAACTTCACCTGTGGCAGATTTAGCGACGGAAACTCCATTGCCCTTATTTTCAGTAAAGACGTTATTTTCAATTTTGGGATTACCTGTACCCGTAACGAAAATACCTTCTCTTATACTATTGACAAATGTACTGTTTGTAATTTTGGGATTAGTCGATTCAACCCACACACCAGTACCGCGTTGATTGGGGTTGGTGACAGTAACGCCAGTGATGGTAGAATCTTTGTCAGCGCGAATTGTAATGTTCTGACGCGCAAAGGTGGGGCTGACGAAAAAATCACCACCTGTAATTAATATCGCCTGACCTTTGCTGGCATCATCACCGCGCAGTGTCACACCTTGTTGAATGAATAGTGGGAATTTTTCGCCACTTTCACTGTTATAAGTACCACCAGCGAGCTGAATGACGGTACCTGGTTGAGCCTTGCTGAGGGCGAAGGTGATAGTTTTATAGGGTGTTGCTTCAGAATTGCTAGCAGCGCTGTCTGCACCGGTCGCTGGGTTAACGTAAATTGCTGTTGCTGTTGCAGGAACTTGCGCGGTTAGAGTTGGAGTAATACCTTCAGAGAGGGTAGCACCAGCATTTACTTGACCAGGCGATCGCATTGACCCAGCAGAAATTAGTATCAAGGCGCTTAGTCCTGCTCGTAAGGGTAGAGTATATCTAGGGTGACTGCTAGAAAGAAGGCGAAAAGTTTTCGATTGAGGCTTGTGAAAACCCTGACGTTTCATCTTTTTTATATCTGTGATTTGAGTGAATTAAGGTAAGTTGAAAGAGGTGTCGATAGCAGCCATGTAGCTGTAAAACCCATGCAAAACTATACCGGAATAACAGCACCTTATCAGCCAAATTCTTGAATAAAAATCAACGCTAATGCTGTTGTATGTTACACTTTGAAAACTGTCAAGCTGAATTTAAGTTTGACCAAAAAGCCTCTTACAGTAGTGTTTTTGGGCTGTAATTAAAAGATATTGTATTTGACAATACTTTTATTCTGGTTTTAATGTTTAAGTTTATTATCTAAAAAACTAATAATTTAATATTTTTGTAATAAAAATATACGTCTGCTGTCGATTTGTTGCAAATCTCAAGTCAAATGGTACGACATGAGGAAGATGTTGCAACTAATTCTGGCAAGATATGGTTAAAAGCACAGCCAAGCTTGGGGAAATGTGAGGAAATGCGTTGCCAATTTTTGTCTGTGTCTGGTAGGTTAATTTTAGTAATAAGTATTTATTTTATACTTTCCGGTGTTCCTGCTTTAGCTGCGGAATCGGTGGTGTTGAAGTATCGCATCTTCCGAGAATCAGTTTCGGTACAGGAGTTGTCTAGTTTTGCCCAAACTGGTAAACTGTCAACTTCCTTAAGAGTGAATTTAGCTTTGGCTAGACAAAACCCTCAAGCAATTCGTCAGTACTTAACTGAACCTGTGAAAATTAACCCGGTGATTTTAGATAAAGTACTAAATAGCCGGATTGGTAATGTGATTTTAGATCAACTTACTCAGGTTATTCATACGCGATCGCGTCAAGCAGACAAACAAGCTTTACGTGCAGCTTTGGTAGTTTCTGCCAGTAAAGATAGGCAAATTACACTGATAGAAGTTATCCAAAATTATCCTACAAATGAGGTAGAAGTTGAAGGAGACCGCCTAGAAACTGCCTACCGTCAACTGCGTCGCTTCCAGGGAAATCTACAAGATATTCTTGGTTTTTAAGTACTTTTTTGGTGATAAAACTAACTTATATTTTTGCAAGCGCCAAATAGCCGATTGCCTTTGTGATATTAGCAATCAGCTATTGAGATTATTTTTCTCGTCATTTATACTTAGCTACTTAGTAAGCTAAAGTTTCTAAAGTTTCCCGCAAATAGCGCTGTACTTGTTGCTCGAGCCTAAGCTTTTGTAATTGAGCATCGTGTTCTAGTTGCCAGCTTTGGAAGCCTGAACTAGCGGCGATCGCCGATACAAGATTATTCCAAATTTCCGCATCAGTTTTATTTTGAATTCGAGCCATAATTACTCATTCCTCAGTTTTAACTTTGCCAGTCAACTGGGGCAAGATTTGATCAACCCGCACCCCTAAAATTGTAAAATCCTGCTTAATCTTTTCTAAAGATAACGGTTCTAAAGCTGCAAATTCTGTTTCCTTCGTCACCAAAACTCCTGCGACACTCAGGGGAATTTGCAAAAATAAATTACTCGCTAAAAAAAATAAACCAGCAAGCAGCAATGCTAAACCTCTCCATTGAGGTAAAAGCCGAGCAATGTTTGCTACCAAGGGAGTTGCTTGAGAAAGCAGCAGCAATATCAAAACTGATAATACAGCTCCGAAAACTGCTAGCAGGCGATTTAATTTTGTATTAACTAAACAGAGAATTTTACGCTGGGGTTCTGAGAGGATTTCTGGCTTGAGGGCTACTCCCAGAAGGGCAAATGTATAAAAAGGGCGGCGCAGTTGCATCCACAACAGCGGTAGAATGCCAATTGCCGCAACTATAAGTAGTTCTAGCCAGGTTGGTAGTGAGCGATCGCCTACTGCCAAAAACAATAAGCACAGCGGCAAAAAAATCGGCAGCGTTGCCAATCCAGCGATGTGAATCCACAAAATAGGTTCAGAGCGAAATGAGGACATAAGCAAAGTGGGGAATGGGGAGGAGCCAGTGCGTTGGAGAGCCAGCGCCGTAGGCGGGCAATGCCCGACTTGAGGCGTAGCCGCGTCCGGGTTCCCCGGCAGCGGTGCACCTGGCGTTGGGGAGTAGGCAGTGGGGAGCGAGTAAATTCCCTATTCCCTACTCCCTATTCCCTACTCCCTATCTTGTTGGAGTCAAAGTGCGGCGTTTCGTCACCATTTGGTAGGATTCGATGCTGTCACTTTCAGCCCAGTCGTTGAATTTATCAACGCCGATACCGCATTCATAACCAGCATTCACTTCCTTAACGTCATCTTTCATCCGTTTGAGGGAATCAAGAACACCTTCATAGATGACTTTGTTATTACGACGCACTCGGATTTTACAGTTACGAATTAGCTTACCAGATTGCACGTAACAACCAGCAACCGCACCGCGTCCCACTGGGAAGACGGCACGCACTTCGGTGATCCCCAGGTGTTCTTCCACCAATTCTGGCTCTAATAGACCTTCCAGGGCTGCCTGGATGTCTTCTAGAAGTTTGTAGATGATGTTGTATTCTCTTACATCCACACCAGCTTCATCGGCGGCTTGTCTGGCACCACTGGCGAAGGTGGTATTGAAGCCAATGATTACGGCGTTACTGGCGGCAGCCAAGTCGATATCTGTCTCGGTGATTTCCCCAGCAGTCGCCAATAACATGCGAATTTGCACTTCGTTTTGCGGGATTTGTTTGAGCGATCCCACTATGGCTTCTACAGAACCTTGTACATCTGCCTTGAGAATCAAGTTGAGTTCTTTCAACTCGCCTTCTTGTGCTTGAGCGGAAAGGGTTGTCAGGGTGACGCGTCCCTGTAATAGACGGGAAGCGCGTTGTTTGTCTGCTCTGTCTGAGGCGAGTGCGCGTGCTTGTTTTTCGTTCTCGAAAACCTCGAACTCGTCGCCTGCTGCTGGCACATCACTTAGACCCAACACCTCGACGGCAAAACTTGGGCTTGCAACTTCAACTCTGGCTCCTCTGTCATCGACCATTGCTCTAACTTTACCAAAGGCAGAGCCAGCTACGAGCATATCGCCGACGTGGAGAGTACCATTCTGAATTAACAAGGTAGCAACTGCTCCCTTTGCTTTATCCAGATGAGCTTCAATCACTGTTCCTTTTGCAGTCCGATTTGGATTGGCAGAAAGTTCGCCTACCTCTGCGACGATCAAAATCATTTCTAAGAGCGTATCTAAGTTTTCGCCCTTGATGGCACTGACGGGAACCATGATTGTGTCACCGCCCCATTCTTCTGGGGTTAAACCATACTGGGTGAGTTCTTGTTTTACCCGGTCTGGCTGTGCGCCTTCTTTGTCGATTTTGTTAATTGCCACGACAATAGGCACTTGGGCGGCTTGGGCGTGGCTAATGGCTTCGATGGTTTGGGGACGAACGCCATCATCCGCCGCTACTACTAACACAGCAATGTCTGTCACCCGCGCTCCCCGCGCCCGCATAGCTGTAAAAGCTTCGTGACCGGGGGTGTCAAGGAAGACGATTTGCTGCATTTTGCCTTCATGTTCTACATCGACGTGGTAAGCACCGATGTGTTGGGTAATACCACCAGCTTCGCCGGCTGCCACTTTGGTTTTGCGAATCGAGTCGAGCAGGGTAGTTTTGCCGTGGTCTACGTGACCCATAATTGTCACGACTGGCGGACGGCGCACGAGGTTTTCCAAGTCTTCGGCGTCGATCATTTCCGTGACTTTGATTGCCTCGGATTCTAGTTCGGCGGTTTCGACTGGTACTTCTAGCTCGGTTGCGATTAGGGTAATGGTGGGAATATCCAGGTTTTGGGTGATGCTTACCGCCATGCCTTTCATGAACAGGATTTTCACAATCTCTGTATCGGCAATTGCTAAGGCTTCAGACAGTTCTTGCACGGTCATGGGACCTGTTACTACCAGTTTGTCTGGACGATCGCGCTTTTGCTCTTGTTGGCGTCCGGCTTTTTGATCGCGATCGCGATCGCGATCGCGGCTGCTGGATTTTTTACTACCTTTAGCAGTTGGGATGCTAGTTGTTGGAGCTACAGTAGGTGAGGAAGGTCGGCTTGCTTTCGGTTTGGGAGGACGAGCGATCGAAAGGCTGACCTGAACGGTAGCTGGTGAATCTGGATCTTCATCATCGAGCAAGTCTTCTTCAAATTCATCATCCAGAATCGGCTTAACTCGTTTGCCTTTAGTGACTTGCTTGCCTGCTTTTTCTTTAACTTCGTCAATAATTTCCTCTTCCTGCCACTTTTTACCACCTTTGAGTAGGCGAGGTGGTGTGGGGCGTTTGAGGTCGAGCAAATCGGGTGCTACGGGATCATCATCCGGAAGGTCTTGTTTTGCGGAAACGCCTGCAAGCCCTCTTGGTGGAGTTGCCACTGGCAGTGAAGCTGCGACTGGCTTTTCACTTGGACGTACCGGTCTTGTGGGTCGTTGCGGATCTCCTGCGGGTATTGGCGCAGATGGTCTATTACCTTTTTGCTCTGGTCTGACTGGTGCGGGAGTGGGTCGTCCTGCTGGACGGGGTGCATCTGGTGCTGGCTGGTCGCTTGTTGGTTTGGCGACCTTGGGTTTTACCTGATCGCGATCGCGCTTCAGGATCGGTTTTTGTGTTTGAGTCAGCGATCGTGCTTCAATCGGCTCTCCCACGGACACCAGAGGCTGTCCATCTGTAGTCGCTGTTTCCGCAAGTGGTCTTGCGGGTGGCGCTACTAGTTGCGGTCTCGGCGGTTTTTCCGGTTTTTGTCTCGGCGGTTTCTCCGGTTTTTCTGCGGCTGTTTTTTCTGGTGTCAAAGGACGATCAAGCGTTTGCTCTGCTTCAGTCACAGGAGGTTTTTGTGGGGTCTCCGACTGATTTTTGGGTACTGGTCGAGTTGGTGCCGTCGGCTTCATTGATGATGAGACTGGTGTAGCGAAGGGTCGTGGAGGTGAAGGAGGATTAGCCTCAGAAGAAGCAAATTCTGTACTAATAGCAACTGACGCCTCTTGGGCGTTGGAGGTAGTGTTTCTCAATATTTTGGGTTTGCGAATTTCCAAAATTTGTTGTTTGTGGGGTGCGGTTGGTCGGGATGGTCCACCAATTTGTGGTGAATTTGCTTTATGACTGGTTGTAAGTTCTTTTTTTGGCATTACATTCGTAGCAGCGAGTTTTTCGGCTGCTGTCCGAATTTGTTCTGCCTCTGTTTCCGAAATTGTACTGCTATGGCTTTTGACCGCAATATCGAGCTGGTCGCAAATTGCTAATAGCTCTTTGTTATCCAAATTCAATTCCTTTGATAATTCGTAAATTCTCACTTTGCCGTTGTTCATCCACTCTTCCCCAATAAGATTACAGTTTTAGCGGATGGCTGCCTGAAAGTGCGACATCTCCATCCTTTGACTGCTGTGTTTAGGTTGCCCAGATACGATTTTGCCGGTGCCTCCAATCAGGAAAGAGAGATGTTTCGGTTTACTGTTGGCATCTCCACACCCAAGGATGGTTTATGCCACGCGATCGCGCTACCAGGTTGCCATATTGTTTTTTTTGTTTTGCTGATTCTGATTCCACAACACAATCGAGTAAAACTTTTTCGGTCGGGTTGCTTCGCCGCTGGAGCAATAAACTTGAGAAGCGAGCTAGCTTTGCTGCCTACACCCATTTACTATTTTGGCATTAACCCAAGCAATCAAGTCAGAATGTGATGATAGCGTATTAGTACGGCTGTCAGTACAATTGTCTGAGTGATTACCGCCAAACCCCTGAATATTCATAGGTATGGTTTTAGGCTAAACGTTGCCACAATGTTTCATACAGTGTTTCTGGCACTGATGCATGTAGCGATCGCCCTAGTCTATTTTTTTTTTGAGCAGCACAAAGGCAGCTCGCTTGCGGACAAATGTAGGCAGAACGCCCCATGCCCTCATTTAATTGTACCTGTCTAGACGGAAAGACGCGGACAATCCGCCAAAACTCTTCTTTTAATTTGACTTGGCGGCAACTGATACAACGTCGGTAATTCTTTTTCATCTCTTTTTTCTCGGTTCAAGGCAGTCTTTTTTGTTAAATAACTCCTCAGTACTAATTTTGACATTTTGTTAGATTCTCAATTAAACCTTTATCAACTGGCTTCCGGAAAAATTAAGGTTTGTTAAGTTATTTGTATTTTTACCCGGTTTATTGCTGTTTTGCAACATTTAAGAATATTTATAGCTTGCGGATGCCAAGGTCAACCGATGCAACGATTTGCGATCAAAGCACGTTCGCGTAGCCGCGTGCCTCTAGGAGAGCGCAGCGTCTCTATGCAGGGAGAAGAGAAGCGATGCCGAGTACGGCAACGCTTTTTTATTTTTCAAAAAGCTCGTTTGTTGGGTTTGGCTATTGCTCAAGCCAACAAACGATTAAAAAGTGAGCGGATATATGAAGGAAAACTCAAATTACCAATAAAGACAAGATGCTTTGAAATGTAGCACCTTTTATTCCTAAAGCGTTAGTAAGTTTGGTTATAGCAAAAGGTGTATCAGAAGCCACTGCTAAATCGGCTAGGCGTTCTAAAAGCTGTTTTAGCGAACTTAAAGAACTTTTCAGCAACAATTGTCTAAAATCGTCTGCTAATTGCGATCTTTCTTCTATGAAATTTTCTAAAGCTACTCTTAAGTCAGATGGAAAATTCTCAACTGACTTCATAACTGTTTCTAACTTATTTTGACATGCTTCTATTTCTTCATCTTGCTCATCTTGTTCATCTTGTTCATCTTGATACTCGTCGTCTGTTTCTAATTCCTCGTACTCATCTGCTTGGTCTAGCTGTAGTTGCTCTATTTTTTCGAGTTCCTCAAACTCCCTTTCATCTTCTTCTTGTTGTTGTTTTGCTCGGACGGCGACAAATTTTGCATCTTCCGCTGCGGGGTCATACTTCGCTTTGTCTTTGATGTCAATTTTCCAGCCAGTCAGACGAGCAGCTAAACGGACGTTTTGTCCTTCTTTACCAATAGCTAAACTAAGTTGATCTTCAGCTACTAAAACGTGAGTTTGGCGACTTTCGGGGTCCATGAGGCGCACTTCATCGACTCGTGCGGGACTCAAGCCGTTAGCAATGTAAGTTGCAGGATCTGGCGACCAACGAATCACATCGATTTTTTCCCCGCGCAATTCATTGACCACCACTTGAATTCGCGATCCCCGCGCTCCAATACAAGCACCAACTGGATCGACATCGCGATCTAAAGTGTCAACAGCAATTTTAGTTCGCGGTCCGACATAACGCGAAGGAGGATTAGCTTCTCTGGCTACAGCAACAATTCGCACAACTTCATCTTCAATTTCCGGCACTTCGTTGGCAAACAAATATACTACTAAACCAGCATCTGCTCTGGAAACTAGTAACTGCGGTCCGCGTTGCTGTCCTTGAGAAACCTTTTTCAAATATACCTTAAATGTAGCATTTGCTCGGTAATTATCGTTGGGCAATTGTTCGCGCTTGGGTAATTCAGCTTCTACCTCTGGTTGACCGAAGCCACTGACAACTGCCATAATCACTGACTGTCTTTCAAAGCGCAGTACTCTTGCTTGCAGCACAGTTCCTTCTAAGTCTTGAAATTCTTCTTGCACCAACTGGCGCTGCTGATCTCGCAGTTTTTGCGCTAAAACTTGCTTGGTTTGCATCGCCGCCATGCGACCAAATTCTTCTTTATCAGGGGTAACATCTAGCACCACTGAGTCACCTAATTGCGCTTCCGGAGCTACTTCTTGAACTTCTTTTAAAGAAATTTGATGATCGGAATTGCTAACTTCTTCAACAATGCTTTTAGTAGAAAGAACGCGAAATCCTTGTTCGTCAACATCAAGTTCTACTTCAAAATTATTAAAGTACTCTTCATCAAATTGTCTTCGCTCTAAATTTTGGGCACGGCGATAACGTTCGTAACCTTTTAGTAGTGCTTCTCTGATAGCTGATTGAACTGCCACACGCGGTAAATTCCGTTCGCGACTGATATTTTCGATTAAATCTTTTAATCCCGTTAATTTAACTGTAGACATAAATTTATCTCCTTTAATTATTATGCAGACACCCAGCATAAGTTAGGAGCATAAGTTAGGAGTTGTAAGTTATGAGTTAAGAGTTTTAAAAGAACTCAAAACTTAACTCCTAACTTTTAACTCCTAACTTTTAACTCCTACTCCGTTCTCCTAACTTTTATCTGCTCTCATTCAACTGCACCCTACTTATGAGAGTGCGAGGAATTTCGATTACACGACCTTTTTGGTTTAAGTAAACTGATATTTCATCCCGGCGAATCAACTGACCAATCCACTCTTGCTGTCCGTCGTAGGGTTGGGAAGTAAAGACAATTACAGGAAATCCTTTGAAGGACAGGTATTCCCTGTCGGTTGTCAGTTGCCGCGAAATACCAGGACTTGACACCTCTAAAACGTAAGCATCTGGAATGATATCCGATCCATCTAAGGAGGCTTCTAAAGCACGGCTCATCCGCTCACAATCATTCAATCCAGTGTCCTGTTGGGGATTGCGGATATCTACCCGCAACACTGGTGGACGTTGGTTAGTATGAAAAACTACCCCAACGACTTCTAATCCCAGTTCTTCTGCTACTGGTATCGCCAAATCAATAATTTGTGGGACTAAGGGATGAGTCATGCAATAATTCAATAAAAAAAGTGGGCATTGACCCACTTCCTGCGATAAGGATATCTTCCAAGAAGTATTGTGCCGAACCAAAAATGGTTCGACCTAAATTGAGTTTAGCGCATTTCTTTTGGGGGGAGAAGTGAGAAATTAATAATGGGGCATTGGGCATTGGGCATTGGGCCCTATCGCAATGGGCAATTGTTTAATGGGCACGCTCGAATTAAACAAGTTCAAGAAAGCGAGTGGGTGAATAAATACAATTCTTTCCATGCCCCATGCCCCATGCCCCATGACGGCAGGTGCTCCACTTGGGGAGACCCCAAGACCGCACTGCCTCCCCCATGCCCCATGCCCCTCATCGTCTACTCACCACTTGCCTTATTCCTAGTTTGTAGTAGAGCAGAGCTTTTACTGACTACTGTGGTAACTGATGCTTGCGATCGCATTTGTCGAGTTTGTTGGATTATTTGCGCTATATCCTCGCGGGACAAGCGTTGGACGTAGTTAATCTTGACTTCTTCCAAAAAGTCAAACAGTAAGCTTTGAATTTCTGAAAGTACTTGTTTTTTCTGCATTTCCACTCCCAAGGCTTCGCTAAAGCGTTCGAGTAATTGACTCGAAAGTTTTGCGGCTACTGGATCTTCGACGGCGCTAACTAAAGCGTTGTAAAGGTTTGTGGCGATTTGAGTTGATAATTGTTCGCTCAGTTGAGCCTGCATCTGTGCTACTCCGGGGAGGTTGTGCAGGTTGCGATAGATGGGGGATTGATTGAATGCACCATCTATATTATGATGCAATATGGCAACTATCTCTGGTTGAATTTTGGGTAGCACTTGATAAACGATCGCTTTGATAAAGATACCTGCGATCGCTTCCACTTCATTAATATTATTAATATCTACATACTCAGAATGATTCTCTTTTTGCAATAGCCAGCGCGTTAACTCTCCCTGCTTTATCGATCCTTGAATCTGGTTAATTAACCTAACTATGACAATTTCTGTGAGTTCTTCCGCAAAATTGGCGACAACTCCTTGATTAATTTGCTTTCTTACTGGTTGCAGATTCAATAAATGCGCTTTATCTAAACGAACTAATACAGGTATTATTCGCAACCATCGCCCAAATGGAATCAGCAAAAATAAATCGTACCAGCGCCACAAAACTGCATCTAACCAGCTAAAACTAGGATTGCGTTTTCTGGTGTAAAAACACCGTGTCAGTAATTCTAAAGCAAATAAAATCACAAACGGTAAATCTATTCGCCAAAAATTATCAGTAAATTCACCGTTTTCGCCAATTGTGCGGTAGTAATCTGTAGCGATTAAAGGTTGAATTTTCTGGTTGAAAAAAGCAATTTCTTGATTCCACCCATTTTCACTTAAATAAGCTTGACTCCAAAAAGTGTCAAACGCTCGTTTCGCAGATTTTACAGATGTGCGATCGCGCATTCTATTTTTGATTTTTTCCAGCGTCCCACTCTTATTTACTGCCGCAAACGGATTACCGTCAATCATCTCACCTGAGAGACGCCGCAATTCTTCAAGTTGGGTTGCACTTTCTGAGGACTTTAACCCTGTTTGGCTTACCTGTTCTTCTAATAACTTGACATTTGCTAGATAGTTTTCTGTTTCTCGATGCGGTTCAATACCTTTTACTTTGTCATAAACCTTGGTAATTTGGGGAACTTTTCGCAAGTAGAAATCCCGCCAAGGAATATAACTTAAATCAAACAAACAAATACATAAATTAATGAAAGCAATAATTGCCATTAAGCGCTCAAACCATAGGTTTCGCCGCTTGTTCAAGTTTATTTGAGCCATTCGCTGATAAGTGGATTTGAGAAATGTTCCTTATGACATCTCTAATTTATGTGCTTTATGCTGTTTTCAGTATATATCCACTTTTAATTGAAAATCAGTCTACAGAAAGATGACAAAATTTGATTTATAGTATCCACCTAATTTTATTTAGATATAACTTAATTTAATCAAAAATAATTAATAATGAGATTAAATAAACTAAAGATCGGCTATCGACCCGAATATATAGCTGATTTAATCAAAAGGAGTTTCAACCATGTGGTGTGGGTTTGGAAAATCAAGCATTCCTGTTGCTGTTGTCTGCCTGATAACAGCTAGTGTAGTAATTTCAGATACAGCTACTGCTGCTCGCCAACGTAATTATAGTCCACAACAATTCCGTGCAGTATTGCGGGGATTGGGCTATAGCGTTGACTTAACAAATACGCCCTTAAGGGATGCGAAAACTAAAAAAGCAATTCGTGAATTTCAAACAGGGTACAAATTAACACCTGCTGATGGAGTTGCAGGACCAAAAACTCAAGATTTTGCCGCGAATATAATTCAAATTTTACAGGCAAACTTGAATGCAGTATTGAAGCCTAAAAATCCTCTACCCCGCGATCAGTTTTATGGTTCGCGGACGGAAGCAGCGGTTAAAGAAGCTCAAAAAAGATTTCAGTTACAAGAAACTGGAATTGCCGATCTAGCATTTCGCCAGAGATTGAACGAAGAAGCAAAGACAAGCGGAGGTCAGCCGAGTACTCAGCCAACTCCGACGCCGACATCTTCACCAACCCCAACAGCGACACCGACAACCAGACCGACAACCAGACCGACAACCAGACCAAGAACAAGAACTACGCCAACACCAACGCCAACACCAACGGCGACACCAACGGCGACACCAACGGCGACACCAACGGCGACACCGACAACTTTACCTGAGGTGGTACCGTCACCGACAGCTTCACCAACACCTTAGATACAAGCAAAAAATGATGACACCAATGGCTCATTTCATCTGAGTGGGTTCTTCTAAGGGTCTGCCTTTAGGTACAGGTAAAATTGGGCGGCGGTCATCGTAAGGCATGGGTATGTATTGCACGCTGGGGCGTCCGCCTTGTGGTTGCGGATACATATCCATGAGATCGTAAATTGAGCGGGGCAGTCCGACTGTTACGGGCAGCCCCATTTCTGTAGCTTCCTCAACTGTGATCGGATAGTCGTGGGTAACGCGCCCAGTAGTCAAGGCATCGATGATCGATTCGATATTTTCTGGCTTAACTTTTTGTGTGGGAATATTGTCTTTCAGTAGAGTCCTGACAAATCGCTGCACTTGCTGAATTGCTTTGCGTGACAAATCTGCCATAATCAGCGTTTGGTCGTCAATTTCACCGATGGGTTTATCTTCCACAACTTTGATGATACTTGCAGCCGGGAAATTACCTAATTGCGGATCGACTGGTCCCAAGACAGCGTTAGCATCCATGACGATTTCATCAGCAGCCAGAGCAAGCATTGTACCGCCACTCATAGCATAATGAGGTACAAAAACAGTCACTTTTGCCGGATGGCGAATTAAGGCTCTAGCGATTTGTTCGGTTGCTAAAACCAAACCGCCTGGAGTGTGCAAAATTAAGTCAATCGGAACTTCGGGGGGGGTGAGACGAATTGCCCGCAGTATCTGTTCTGAGTCTTCGATGGTAATGTAGCGCGATATAGGAATTCCTAATAAGCTGATAGACTCTTGGCGGTGAATCAGCAATATCACTCGGCTTTTGCGTTCTTGCTGGAATTGTTGGAGAGAACGCACGCGACGATATTCAATCTGACGTTTTTGCCAGATAGGTTGCAAGGAAGACAAAAGGAGGAAAATCCAGAATAAATCTCCGATACCAAAGCCCATAATTCAAATTTTCAATTTCAAAATTTTCAGCACAATCTTGGCAGACATTCCAGCTGCTTGCTTTATGCAAGTAAAAACATGTCAGCTAAGGATTGACTGCAAAAATAGGCGTTGTCGTCATTATTCTGACAATATTTGCTAAATCGCGAGTCTATCTGAAGGGTTAAAAGAGGTTGAAGGGCGATCGCGCAAAATTAAAATTCTTGAGATAATTATTTGCAAGTCCTAATACTATTTTGACGCTGTTATTCCACAACTAACTGCGTCGCCAAATTTTGATATTTCCGCTCCAATCTCCAGCCGCAAGCCAATTTCCATCAGGGGTAGTTGAGATTCTGCTAATTATTTTGACATAAGAACCTTATCCCCCTACCCCCCCCTCCTTGGTAAAGAGAGGGGGGAGGATTTTTTCCCCTCCCGTTAATAAGGGGGGTAGGGGTGGGGTTACTCGTCTTCATCTGGTTCTAAATCGCTATCTTCCAAGGTATGCTGGGGAATGGCGGCAATAATTGCATCTATTACCTTGGCAACTGGTAAAATCTCAATATTCAAATCGGGAAATTTTTGTCCTTTGGGAACGATCGCTCTTTTAAACCTTAATTTAGCAGCTTCTTTCAAACGCAGTTCCATTTGTGAAACTGAACGCACTTGTCCCCCTAAACCCACTTCGTAGCGATCGCGGAAACTGGCAACAATAGCGATCGCTACTCCCAAATCTATTGACTGCAAAAATAAGGGTTGTCGTCATTATTGTAACAATATTTTGTAAATGCCTAGTCTACCTGAAGGTTTAAAAAATTTTTAAGATATTAATAATTCTCAATATTATTTTCGTCGCCAAATCTTGATGGTGTCGTCATCACTACCGCTAACTAGGGTTCGCCCATCGGGACTGAAGGCAACGGTTCTGACATAGTTGAGATGATCGGTGAGAGTGCAGATTTCTGTAGCTGTGCTTGCGTGCCAAATTTTGATAGTTTTATCCCAACTACCACTAGCAAGAAGTTGCCCATCTGGACTAAAGGCAACTGACCAAACTGAGTCGGAATGCCCAGTGAAAGTGCGAAGTTCTTGACGTGTACTTACTTGCCATAATTTAATGCTGTTGTCAGCACTACCACTAGCAAGCAATTGTCCATCTGGGCTAAAGGCGACAGAGTTAACGTAGAAAGAATGATTTGTAAAAGTGCAAATTTCTCTACCTGTGTGTACTTGCCAAAGTTTAACAGTGTAGTCAGCACTGCCACTTGCGAGAATTTCTCCATCTTGGCTAAAGGCGACTGACCCAACTAAGTCCAAATGACCTGTAAGAGTAGAGATTTGTCTGCCTGTCTTTATTTGCCATAATTTAATCGTGTTGTCAGCACTACCACTAGCAAGTATCTGTCCGTTTGGACTAAAGGCGACGGAATTAACCCAGTTAGAATGACCTGTGAAAGTAGAGATTTGTTTGCCTGTATTTACTTGCCATAATTTAATAGTGTCATCCCAACTGCCGCTGGCAAGAAGCTTTCCGTCTGGGCTAAAGGCGAGGGAATCAACCATGCTGGAATGACCGGAAAACCAACGATTTAAATTACGTAATAGTTTGCCGGTTGTTAGTTGCCATAGCTTGATATTATTGTCATTACTGCCACTGGCAATTAGTTGCCCATCAGGACTAATAGCGATCGCCTGAACCATGCTAGTATGACCTTTGAGAGTGTGTACGCATTGCCACTCTAGTGGAGCTACTACAGCAGGTTTTGGGATTTGTGGATTAGATGCGATCGGTTGTCTGTTAAGTGTTGGTGGTACATCTGACCCAACATCAGCCAATAAATTCAACCACTCCTGCACGGATTGGGGGCGATAATTTGCCTGCAAATCCATAGCCTGCATAATTGCCTGATTTACTTTGTCACTGATATTGGGATTGAAGTGTCGCGGTGGTTGCAGGGGAATATTGTTACGTCTGTCTTCTGCATTCGTGGGCACAACTCCGGTTAATAAGTTATATAAAGTGGCGGCGAGGGCGTAGATATCAATAAATTCTCCTCGTGGTGCAACTAAATCATACTGTTCTGGAGGGGCAAAACCAGGAGTGCGATACACTGTATGTTCTTGGACAACATTAGGGATAAAATCTCTCGCAATACCAAAGTCAATCAACACTGCTTCTGATTTGCCAGAACGAAGCATAATGTTACGCGGCTTGAGGTCACGATGCAGCAAGCCTTTATTGTGAATTACCCTCAACGCATCACCAATTTGTCGAATATATAGTAGGGCTTCTGCTTCTGATAGCAACCTCATCCGTGCCAAACGCTTACCTAAATCTTCTCCTTCGACATATTCCATTACCATGCAAGGAAATCTGCCCTCATCGAAGATAGTTTCCACCTCCACTACATGAGGATGGCGACACACAGCTAGGCGAACAGCTTCATCACGAAAGTCTTGCCGTAATTTGTCGCGGTGCTGTTTCCAAACCTGGTGATTAAGAATTTCTTCTTTGAGGGTTTTAATTACTCGTAGTTCATTTCGTTGGTTTCTGGCAAGATAGGTAATGCCAATTCCACCTTCGCCTAGTTTGCTTTCGATAATGTAGCGCCCTCCAAATAAAGGCTGCCCCGGTTTCCACACCATTATTAACAATTACCAAATGCTGCTATTTATTTTTGCAATATATCGTAGGGTAGAAAGGTAGATAATTTTTCACTTCTTTCATACCATTTCACTTTTGGCTTACAACACTTAAATTATTCAATCTCTTTGAGGATAAGGATTTTATAGTCGAAAATCCACGCATCCCAAATCTCAAATTATATTAATTTTTCCCTCAACCTTATTTACCGACTTCTTTAGGAATAATCCGGAATTTCGCATTTCGCTTTTGTAGGTACATAAATTACAAAAAAAGGTAAGATGTAACGGACTGTAACTTCAACCACCTTTGGTAAGATAAATTTCAATTGCAAATGAGCCAGAATCATGTTAAAAAATCTCAACTTGAAACAACAATTTACAGCTCTGCTGATTATAATTCTTGCATTAGGTCTGAGTTTAAGTGGATTTACTCTGTCTTATGTGCTGAAGCAGAATGCGATGCATGATATTACTTCAACCGCTCTCATGCTTATGGAAACGATGACTTCTGTACGTGAGTACACTAATACTCAAGTTCAGCCACTTTTAGAAAATCAACTAGAAACTGAGTTTTTGCCGCAAACTGTGCCTGCGTACTCTGCACGGGAAATTTTTGATCATCTGCGAACAAATTTGAAGTACAGGGACTTTTTCTATAAAGAAGCCACACTTAATCCCACTAATCTTCGAGATAAAGCTGATAATTTTGAAACTACAATTATAAACAATTTTCAAAAGAAACCCGACCTCAAACAATCAAGCGGATTTCGCTCAATGCCAAGCGGGGATATCTTCTATATGGCTCGTCCGCTGATTATTACTCAAGAAAGCTGCCTGAAGTGTCATACCTCACCAGATATTGCACCTAAAAGTATGATTGAGCGTTATGGCACAGCTAATGGATTTGGGTGGCACATAAATGAAATTATTGGCTCTCAAATTATCTCAATACCAGCAGGTAAAGTAATTAGCAAAGCTAATCAATCTTCTTTTCTCATTCTCGTAATTGTATCAACTGTTTTTATTGCTGTTATCTTTTTAGTCAACCTCTTTTTAAATCAAAAAGTTGTCCGTCCTCTCAAACGGATAACTCGCGTAGCGGAAGAAGTCAGTACAGGGCATATGGATGTAGAATTTGAGCAATTTTCAAATGATGAAATCGGTCAACTTGCCAGAGCATTCAGACGGATGCAGTTAAGTTTGGAAATGGCAATGAAAAGAATTAAACGTCGTTCGGAAACTACAAGTAATTAATATAGCAACTAGAAATCAAAGCGTTAAATGTAGTGTGTGAACTGTTTAACGTTCACTGTTAACTTGTTTTCAGTAATTATTAATAATCTCCAAAAAAGGATTGTTGAAATTCAAATGCTGCTTGCAAATCATGAATTTCTCTCGCTAACAATTTAACAAATTCATCGGGCGAAATATCAGGTGTTTCAGCTAATATTTCTTCTATAATCAAACTTGCTATTGGTCCAATGTGGTAAGCTAGCTGTTGCTGACAACGCATAATGAATTTAGGTTCAAGTGAGTTTATTGGTTGAATTTGGGAAGTTTGTGGAGTAATAGGCATATCAAATTGGCTGACGGTATCTGGGGTTTTGAATTCAGAAGAGTGAAGTTTGGGCATATCAAAATTTACTTCTAATTGGCTGACGGTATCTGGGGTTTTTAGCTCAGAAGGGTAAAGTTCAGTAACAAATTCCGCAGAAGGTAAATTATTCATTGTTCCTTGTAACTCTTCAGGTTTTAAACACTGCAAATCGGTGAAAACTTCTTTTGCTGTTTGGTATCGCTTCTGAGGCGTATCTGCCAACATCTTATCAAGTACTTGAGCAAAAGCATCGCTGACGTGGCTGTAGAGACGCCATTTCCATTCTAGAGAATACCGATCCATTAGTAGAGATGGATCTCTACCTGTTAGCAGTACAACAGCTGTTACTCCCAAAGCATAAAGGTCGCTACTGGGAGAACACAACCCCAAGCTAATCTGTTCGCGGGGAGCATATCCGACTTTTCCTACAAGAGACATTTTACCAACAAAGGTCGTTTGGTCTGAATTTATAGTATTGTTCTGTTCCGCAGCAATTTGCTTTCCTACGCCGAAATCAATCAGCACTGGCAGATTTTTGTTGTTAGGTAACATAACGTTGTCAGGAGAAATATCTCGATGAATAATGTTATGTTCGTGAATATATTCCAAAACAAGCAATAGGTTTTTTAACCAGTTTATAACCTCGGATTGGGAAAAATTTTGTCTTTGTTGTTGAAGTTTTTGTAGCAGGTTTGAATATGTTTGACCATCAATATATTCTTGTACCAAAAACAGCCGTCCATCTCCTTCAAAACAAGCCAAGAATTTAGGAATTTGAGGGTGTTGTAGCTGATGAAGAATTTTTGCCTCTTTTTTGAATAAATCGCGACATTTTTCTAGCCCACTCTGTCCTGTACCAATGGGTGCAAATTCTTTCAGCACACAAGGTTCGTTAAAGCGACGAGTATCAAATGCTAAGTACGTTCGCCCTAATCCCCCTTGTCCAAGAAGTTTTTGGATCGTATAGCGGTTATCAATTAGAGTTCCAGAACTTATTTCTGGTTTTGTTAAAGGAGATGTCATTTCATCGCACTCCTAGCAATTTTTGGTAAAATAGATATATAAATATTTGTTGTTGAAGTAAGGCAAAAGGAAAGACTATTTAAAAATATTAATTTTTCTTGACATAAAGTTGTTTATTTATATCTTACTACTAAATATTTATCAAAATTATTTTGATAAAAAATGCAAAAAAATGTTAATTTTTATGACGTTCAATTAGTTGATTTGATTACTGACTAACCTTTGATTTTTCAGATTCTTCAAGGCGTAGAACTGCGGGTGTTTGCTTGACTCGCTCTTCAAGTGGTATAACTTTTTCAACTAATTTAATGAACTGCTGGTAGTTAGGTATTTTAGCAGTAGGAACATAACCAGCATCTGCTGTAATATCTGCTGGTGCTTCACTCATCGCTTTTTGAATTTGCTGTTGTAAATTACGTTCTACTGTTGATCCTAGCAGCACAACACCTGAAGGAATCCACCTACTTGTGTGTAAAATTCTAAATTTTCTTGTGGCAAATTCACGGCGATAAAGCTCGAAATCCATTTCTGATAAAGCACCAGCATCAATGCTGCCTTCACTAAGCCATTGTAGTATTGTTTTCGGAGTAGGGGCAAAACGGATTTGCGCGAGGGTTAAACCATAAAGGTCATACAAAGGAACGTAGTAACCAGCTGCGGAACCTTTTTGTCCTAAGGCAATGGTCTTATAAGCCAAGTCGCCTATCTTTTTAATTGGTTTATTATCTAAGACTACGAGCAAAGAACTTTGTCGGCTACTGACTCCTCCCATTGAAAATAAAGGAATGTAAAGTTCTTTGCTGATTGCGATCGCTACTAAACCGGGAGGGGCAAATACAATATCCCACTGTTTGCGTTGAATTTGCTCAATTGCCTGCAATTCGTTGTATGTAGGTTCTAGCTCTACAACTGAATGAGTTTTTTGTGCTATGTACTCTTTGAAGCGATTGTACTTGTCTAGAGAAACCGTTCCTTGTTCATAGCTCACCACGCCAATGGTCAGTTTTTTGGGAATGATAGTTTCTTGTTCTAAACCACATCCTACCGTAAGTAGCAGAATTAGCACTATCTGTAGTAGCAGAAAACGGCGCGAAAGCATAGTTTTTTAACCAAATGAAAACTTCACAGCCACACCGCGCATCGCTGTGTCAATTTCATTATCTCTAGTTTGATGTATTAAATTAACGTGAGTTTGACGAATGTAAAAAACCCCGCTTCCATTCCTCTCACCCACCTCTCCCTAACCCTCCCCAATGTATAAAAGTTTTTCCTTCGTCATCCCCCCTAAGAGGGGGGAATGAGGGGGGTGGGGAGGGAAGAGGAGCAGCTTTTATTACTGGAGAGGCTTTGAAACCTTGATTTTTGCGTTCAAAACTAGGAAGATGTCTGCCCCTCTCCGCATCGGAGAGGGGTTGGGGAGAGGTTCATCGAACTCACGTTAATAGGACTTACGCACGAATCACGGGCGGGACGAACCGCAAAGGCACGTTCGCGAAGCGTCTGGTGAAGGAGAAGGACACGTTCGCCCTGGTGTCTTTGTTCGCGCAGCGTCTCCGACAGGAGAAGAGAAGGAATAGGAGTTTGAGAGATATTTTGCGTAAGTCCTAGTTAAATTAAAAGCGATCGCACCCAACAAGTGTTGAATATTTCAAAGTGGGGATTGGGTGTTATCAATTTTACAATCAGGCTCACACCTCATCTAAAACGAGACACCTGCCATAATGCATTGTTAATCCTCATCCTCGTCTGGCATCAAATCTTCTTCTGTCAGCCCTTGTTGGGGAATGGCGGCGATAATTGCATCTATTACTTTGGCAACTGGTAAAATCTCAATATTTAAATCGGGAAATTTTTGTCCTTTGGGAACGATCGCTCTTTTAAACCCCAATTTAGCAGCTTCTTTCAAACGCAGTTCCATTTGCGAAACTGAACGCACTTGTCCCCCTAAACCCACTTCCCCAATCAACACTGTACCTGGATCGACTATGCGATCGCGGAAACTGGCAACAACAGCGATCGCTACTCCTAAATCTACCGCCGGTTCTTCCACATTCAACCCACCCGCAGAAGCAACGTAAGAATCCAACTTCGACATGGGAATCCCCACCCGTTTTTCTAACACCGCAAGTATTTGCACTAAGCGATTGTAATCTATGCCGGTGGTGGAACGACGTGGTGAAGAATAGCTAGTAGGACTTACCAAAGCTTGTAATTCTACCACAATTGGGCGAGTTCCTTCGCAAGCAACGACAATTGCTGTACCTGGTGCAGGATCGTCGCGATTACCTAAAAATAATTCTGAGGGGTTGGGGACTTCCCGCAGTCCGTGTGACACCATTTCAAAGATGCCGATTTCGTGAGTTGCACCAAAGCGGTTTTTCACTGTTCTTAACAATCGATGGGAGGCAAAGCGATCGCCTTCAAAGTACAATACTGTATCTACTAAGTGTTCTAATACTTTTGGACCTGCGATCGCTCCTTCTTTGGTGACGTGTCCCACAATTAACATGGTAATATCTTCGTGTTTCGCCACTTTCATCAAAGCAGCAGTACATTCCCGTACCTGCGCTACTGAACCTGGTGCGGAAGTTAGCGCTGGAAAAAATATTGTTTGAATACTATCAATTACTGCTAAATTTGGTTTTAGCGAGTCTATCTCCCGCAAAATTTCTTCTAAATCTGTTTCTGGCAAAACATATAAATCAGCACCGATACTTTCTGAGTTTTTTGGTTGTGGTGTTTCTTCTACAACTTTGCCATTTTCATCTACAACTTCACCTAATTCTTTTGATACACCTAAACGAGAAGCTCTTAATTTAATCTGCTGTCCTGATTCTTCCCCAGAAATGTAGAGAATGCGGTATCTCTGCGCTAATGCATTTGATACTTGCAGTAATAGCGTAGATTTACCGATTCCCGGATCGCCGCCAATTAACACCATCGAACCGGGAACTACACCACCACCAAGCACTCGATCTAGTTCTCCGTAACCAGATTCCCAGCGCGTTACTTGGCGATCGCTAATTTGGTTAAAAGTTAAAGATGCTCGTGCTTTTGGTGTCTTAACACCAGACTTACCATTGTTCGGACTGGCTTGCCAACCACTGACTCCCCCACGACTCGGTACATCCACCGAAGATTGTTTAATAATCTGCTCCTCCAAAGAGTTGTAAGTACCGCAAGCTGGACACTTACCAAACCACTGAGGTGATTCTGACCCACACTCGTTACAAACGAAAAAGGTTTTTGGCTTAGGCATTCTTATATATTATTAATTAATCTTAATTTTTCCTTAATTTTTAGCACGACTAAAATTGAATAATAGTGGTAGTTCCAGCTTTTTCCAAATGAATTCAGGGAATGATATCTTAATATTATGGTATTAAAAATTAATCTGAAAAATTTTAGTTAAGGAGCGTCAAGAAACTTGGAAAGTCATAAAGAAAAAATTCTAGTAGTAGACGATGAAGCTAGTATTCGCCGGATTTTGGAAACGCGCCTTTCGATGATTGGCTACGATGTGGTGACAGCAGGCGACGGTGAAGAAGCTTTGGATACTTTTCGCAAAGCAGAACCTGACTTGGTTGTTTTGGATGTGATGATGCCAAAGCTGGATGGCTACGGTGTATGTCAAGAATTACGCAAAGAATCTGATGTACCCATTATTATGCTAACAGCTTTGGGCGATGTTGCCGATCGCATCACCGGCTTAGAGTTGGGTGCAGACGACTATGTAGTTAAACCATTTTCCCCCAAAGAACTAGAAGCTCGCATTCGCTCAGTGTTGCGACGAGTAGACAAAACAGGTGCTTCGGGAATTCCCAGCTCTGGGGTGATACATGTTGCCAATATCAGAATCGATACTAACAAGCGACAAGTATACAAAGGCGATGAGCGCATTCGCTTGACAGGTATGGAGTTTAGCTTGCTAGAGTTGTTAGTCAGTCGCTCTGGAGAAGCTTTTTCTCGTTCAGAAATTTTACAGGAAGTGTGGGGATACACACCAGAACGTCATGTAGATACGCGTGTGGTTGATGTGCATATATCACGTTTGCGGGCAAAATTGGAAGATGACCCCAGTAATCCAGAGTTGATTCTCACCGCACGAGGTACTGGTTATTTGTTTCAACGGATAATTGAACCGGGAGAGGAGTGAGATGGGGGGATAGGGGATGGGGGGATGGGGGGACAGGGGGACAGGGGGACAAGGGGGACAAGGGGGACAAGGGGGACAAGGAAGCTAATTTTTGACTGTTGACTGTTGACTTTTTGACTAATGACTACCGATCCGAATCGAGTTTTGCGGCGTCTACCCATCGTTGTTGGTGGTTTAGGCGCTATACTTTTGTTGATTAACCGTTTGTTGACACCAGAACTAACTCAGTCTCAATCGCGTGGGGATGTGCTGGGTGTGATTTTGAGTGCGGTTTTAATTTTAACGGGTTTAATTTGGCAGCAGGTACAGCCGCGATCGCCTGATAGTGTAGAATTAATCGGCGAAGAAGGTTTTATACTTGCGCCCGATTTACCTGAAGCTGTAAAAACCGAATTAGCTTGGGCATCTCATTTATTGTTGACTAATACGGTCACGCGATCGCTTATAGTTTTTTCTCAAGGTAAAGTTTTGTTGCGTCGCGGCATTCTCGCTACTAAATCAGAAGTTACACCAGGACCCATTTTAAAGCGAGTACTAGAAACACAAAAAGCGGTTTATTTAGTGGCTCTAAAAGTATACCCAGGAAAAGTTGAATTTGATTATTTGCCAGAAAACACTCAAGGTGTAATTTGTCAACCAATCGGCAATCAAGGAGTTTTGATTTTAGCAGCGAATGCTCCTCGCAGTTATACCAAACAAGATGAAAAATGGATTGCCGGTATTGCTGACAAATTAGCTGTTACTCTTAGCTCTAATTTATAAAGGAAATCTTTTAGGAATGAGCGCTTTTGCTAAAGTCTTGTAGGGGCAATTCATGAATTGCCCCTACGTAAATTCAATTGGTGACGAATTTTTGCGTAAGTCCTATCTTTGATTAGCGTTTTTTGCATACGTTTGGAGTTAAGCCTTATCAGGTTACTTACCGAGAGAGGAAGTCAATATAATTATTAACTTATAATTATTAATTCATAATTATTACCCCACGCCTGAAGGCGTTCGCTGTGATTTGCGTTTATTGTCAATTTATTTTTATCCATCAATAAATTGATTCGCAAGTACCCTAAATTATGAATTATGAATTATAAATTAATAATTATTCGGTCACCAAGAAGTCAAAAAATTCCACCCTTCGATTTCTTCTGGTGTCTTTACACTTTTCTGTTGAATTAAATTATCATATTCACCTGAATCTACCCATTTCAATAATTCGCCAGTCCGCATAACTACCCAGGAAAGCCCGTTTTCAGAATAGCTTAATATTTTTGTTACCTGATCCACACTATCAAAGCTAGTGGACGCAAACTCGCGAGCTTGGGCGAGGAACTCTTCGATTACAGTAGCACTCAAGTATTCCGAAGGCAAACCCGCGAGTTTCATCAGTGCAGTGGTTGCCACCTCAATATCCTGACAAGCAAGCAAACCAGCGCGATCGGCAGTAAACCTAGCCATCATTCGCCAATTATACAAAGCCAGTTCCATTCCACTAGCTACCAAACCCCCGACCCCTAATGTAGTACTGCTCAACAAATTTTTCAAAGTTGGCATAACAAATGCCATTTGGTGATAAACCATATGCTGACTTTTGATGCGAGCGACTTCGTGTCCCAAAATGTAAAGCAACTCATCCTCATTAAGCCACTCCATTGCATCTATATTGATACCGATAATCGGTTTTTCCACTCCAACAATGTAGGTTTGAATGTGACCTGTACCTCGAAACAGATACAGTTCAGGAAGTAGAGCAACATCAATAATTTGGCAAGTTTCTACAAGTGACTGATGCAAATGGGGAAAATTACGGGGTGTGATTCTTATTTCACTGCCAAGACATTGCAGCCTAAGTAAGCGGTCAATGCCGTACTCGTTAATTTTTTTGAGCAGCAGAGAGACACCAGGCATACTTTTTAAAGAAGCCAAGGCTTTGCGATCAAAGGGGTGTTCATAGGTTTGCGATTTCAGTCCAGTTAATATTTTTCTCGTCATGGATTTTGAGCTTTCAGCAAGAGTATTTGGGAATTTCAGTTACGAGACGAATATAAGTTATAATTTATCCTCGATTTTAGGAAATGCATTATTGACTTTATCTAAAAGGGGCTTAAACCCAAGCCCGTCCAACTTATTGAGATAAGAATTATTTGTAAATCAGTCTTAGGTTAAATAAGTTTATTGCCTTAGGCATGACCGATCGTTCAAATAATGAGGATATCACTTGTACCATTGATACAGCAGTAAGATGATACAGCAATGTCCCGTTTAGAGTTCGAGTTTCAGCCACTCAAAGACAAATTCCAATGTATCGCCTTTTTAGAAGGTTCGTATCTGCCCAGTGCCGATAACCTAGGAAAGGGAATCCTGGTACTGGCTGACGGCAGTATATTACCTGCTTATTTGGATAAACAAGCGATCGCGCTACGCGCAATCGGCAAATGGAAAGAGGAAGAAATCAGGTGCTTTAATTGTTACCCTCGCTCATCACGAAAACCTCCGTACTATTATGTTCGTCTTAATCGCCCGTCCTCCTGTTGCCCAGCAGCAACAGCCTATGTGTCTGGGGTGGTGCGACACGTTGAGGAGGATTCTTGCCTAGTGCTCGTTTATCGCAACGAAAAACCACCAAGTGGGCAAGAGAACAGTTTTTTGTGGAAGGGGTTTCCGGTGCGTATTTACTACAACAAGGTCGATCCTAGCTGGCAAAATCACTTCTGTTATTTTGAGTGCCGCTTTGAACAAGGAAGGTTGGAAGCAATACTGGCTGAAGTCATTAAACCGCCGTTAAAGCCCAAGTCAAAGAAACAGCACTTTGTCTCAACCTTCGTTCCCGTTGCTAGTAATGTGGTACAAAGTACCGTACAAAAGAAAACTACCATGAACAGCGCTACCAGGCTAGAAGTCACCCTCAAAATCAATCAAATTCCTAAGCCTGAAGTAACAAAAGACGGAATGCAGTTTTTTAAGATTCATTACGAGAATCGCGTCGTCAGTTTCAGTGTCAAGCAAAAGACTTGGAACAAAATCGTGACCACTGCCAAATCAATGCATCACTTCGTCATCGCGATCGCTGGTGGAATGGGACCAGATACAGATGACGGATTTGAATTGCTCAACGCTTCTGCTCAGTGCTTTCAGGGGAAACCACCAAAGGAATCTAAAGAAGCTGCTGAAGCCAATGTGCAATCTTGATTTTGGGAAATTCCCCAAAATATCGAGGATTTTGTCACCCCTTGAAGAGGACACCGGGACAAGGGGACACGGAGACACGGGGAAACCCCACGGATAAATCCGGGGGATTCAATTCCCGGAGTATTTTTCTTCTCCACGAATAAATACCTTATAAATCAGTTGAAAACTTTATGCAAATTATTTATTGGCTATTGGTTGCCTTGATGGTTGTGGGTATCATCGGTGCTGTGGTTCCTGCCATTCCTGGAAGTAGCTTAATTTTAACGGCAATTATCATCTGGGGATTTGTTAGCGGTTCCTTTGCGGCAATTAAGATACCACTAATTGTGACAGTTTTTGTTTTGCTTTTGAGTATCGGAGTTGATTTCTTAGCTGGCTATTTAGGCGCAAAACAAGCAGGTGCTAGTAAATGGGGGCAAATTGGAGCGGTAGTTGGTTTATTGCTGGGATTTTTTGGATTATTGCCAACTTTGCCTTTTGGAGGTCCGTTGTTAGGGATATTACTAGGACCGTTGTTAGGTGCAATTATCGGCGAGTATATATACCAACGTAACTTTCTCTCTTCGGTGAAAGCTGGTGTAGGGATTGTAGCAGGAACGTTAATTGGAAATTTGATTCAGGGAGTATTAGCGATCGCTGCGGTTGCCGTTTTTTTATTCACAACTTGGTCGCAGGTCTTTGGCGCGTAAAATTGAAGAACTTTTTAACTTAACCAAAATTGATTTGCTTATCAACAAAAAATGAGTATAGTCAAGTAATTAATTACTTCTTATACTCATTTAAAAGACATTGGAAAACGACTTGTTTGAATAAAATAAAAATGCAAGACTCTGGTAACTTTGTTAGAAAATCATGTAACTAATGTATTTTAAGATTGTCGCCTCACTTGTAGATAAAATGAAAAAGCTAAAACTGGTAATTGAAAGCTGTAAGGCATGATTTATTGCGTTGGGGCAAGTTAAACATGCCAGCTACAGCCAAAGCACCCAAACTCACACAATTGGTAATTAAGATTGGATAGCTTTACGACGACGAGTTGCTAGCAGCAATCCACCAACTAAACCTAGACCAGCGATCGCAGTTGGTTCGGGAACTGATGTTGCTGTTGCATGAGACAGAGCAAAGTCACTGTTAGCACTACTATTGTACGCCACTGAATTATAGGTAACAGGAGTGAGGGTTAGGAAATCAAATCTGGCATTTCCGAAAGGATTTGTAATATCGTAATAACCGCCACCATTACCTTTAGAAGGGCTGAGATTTGTAACAGTACCACCAGCAAAACTCCAGCTAGCAGTGTCTTTACCTGTTACTTTAAGAATGCCCTCAAGCCCAGTATTAGTTGTGATTCTCGCAGCCTCCCACACTTGGTCTGCAAACACACCGGGTCGGTATAAAAAGCTTAAACCAATACTTTTGAGAACATCTCCTGGATTTGGCAAAGTTAATTTAATCGACTCACCGTAGTCAATTTCACCACCAACAACATCGCGAACAGGTTTTTTACCGGATACACCTACACCAATGACATCGTTAACTTTTTTACCTTGAAGTTCTTTACCTTCAGGATTAGGTGTGATGGTGAAACCGTCAGCGGTTTTGCAGTTTGGCTTGATAGTGGTGGAACTTAACCCGCTGCTGGTAAAAGGACCTGCCAGAGCAGAGCAGCTTCCCAAATCAGTACTTGTGTTGAAATTAAAAGCTTGAGCGGGATTAGAAGAGAGAGCCAGAGCGCTGCTTGTAATTAAACCGATAAAAGCGAAGGATTTTTTGTAATTCATCATTTCTTTTGCGAGGTTGGATACTGTTAGTGAAATAGCTGTCGCGGTAAATTGCTTGTTTAAATTCATGATTGTGTCTCTGAGTTAGTGGTGCTTTTTAATGCTTGAGGCAGCTGATTTGTTGTGCCTCCTCTGCGTGTATATTCGTATGTTATTCGGCATTTACTGGGGTGTCATCTGGTAGAGTGACACATTCATCTAAACTTTATTAGTCAATTTACTTATGTAAACCCTGATAGAAGAAATACTGCTATCAGACAAAAAACAATTACATTAATATACGGTTGTCGGGTAAAAAATATGCGTGATAATTGCAGCTATTTGCAGACTCTTTATAAATAAATCAAAAGCTTTTCATGAAAAATTGGCACTCCAACATTAAGCCTCAAGCAAACATTAAGAGTCAGCTATTACAAAAGCTTCTCCTTGAACTGACTTTCCGTATTTCAGGACTCACACGAACGTACTGGGCACTCTTCGTGCCCTCTTACCAGTGCCCAATACAAGCGTTGAAACGCTTACTACTGTAGTTAACAACAAAAAAATCCCCATCTACTATTAGATGGGGACTTGAAAGTGCTGTATTACCAAGACAAACGTCGCGGAAAACAATTATGCGTTGCCCGAAGTACGAGTGTAGGGACAATTCATGAATTGTCCCTACGACGCAGGACACGACGTTTGTCTAATTGATTATCTAAACGGCAGTCTTAAGCTGACTGCAAAGATTTTTTGGCTTCAGTAGCGATCGCCTCTACTTCATCGTCAGCCAAAGTTTCTAATATAGATTTGGCATCTGCACCACCCAGAAGATTCAAAGATTGCACTAGTCTATAGCGCACTTGCCAATCTGGATTGCTCGCATAGGGGGCTAATAAGGGAATCGCTTGTGCGTCTCCCAATTCGCCAAAAGAACTAATGGCAGCGGTTTTTACTAAGTCGTTGTCTGAAGAAAGGGCTTCTTTGAGTAGTTCAAACGCTCGCGGATCGCCTAACTCTCCTAATGTGGCAACGATGCTAAATTTTACCAGCCATTCCGGGGTTGTGCGGTAAACCTGCTGCATGTCTTCAAAAGCTGCATGTAATTTTAAAGCACCTAAACAGTCAGCAGCGGCAGCTTGGACATCAGGTTCAGGATCGTTGAGCAAGCGATCGCGCAATATATTCAAAGATGCGTCTAAATCTTGCTTGCCCAAAGTATCAAACAAACTCACCGCACTATAGCGCACGCGGGAATTACTGTCAGTAACCGCACTTTCAGCCAACTCAAAACCAATCGCAGGTTCCAAATCGCGAATTTGATTAACCGCACGCAAGCGATCGCCCAAATCCTCAGAACTAAGCATTTCCTTAACAGACTCAGGATTAACACTCATTTATTTATTTATCCTACTTTTGAATGATGTTTTAAAAACAACGGTAATTAGATATTGGTTAGTGGATGGTGGGGCATGGGGCATGGGGCAAGCGTCCAAGTGGGCATTGATCGAAATTTGGCTTTATTCCCATTGCCCATTGCCCATTGCCCATTGCCCATTGCCCATTGCCCAACAACTAACCACTAATCTTGACTTGCTGCCATTGCCCGAACAATATCACCACGAGTAAGGATACCAATTACTTGACCTGATTCGTCAAGCACTGGCAAGCGGTGAACGTTCTTATCGTGCATAACTCTGGCTGCTTCTGTTAAAGTTTTTTCGGGGGAAGTAGTGATGGGATCTTTGCTCATAACTTCCCCAACAGTTTGTCCCAGTGCTTTATGCAGGTCACGTTCGTAGGTGGCAGGATTTTGTAAATAGATGACGCTATCGAGAAACATGATGTATGCCGGTGGAGTTACACCAGTTTCTTGCCACATCAAATCCGTTTCCGAGATAATACCCACCAACTTACCTCCATCATCCACAACAGGTAATCCACTGATGCGACGTTCTGCCAGAATTTGGATCGCTTCATTTAAGGAAGTTTCCGACCGGACGACAATCGGGTCACGGCTCATTACATCGGCAACGGTTTTAGGCATTTGCGCTTGTTAACCTTTTTCAACCTCTTTGGTTCATTGTAGAAAATTACGGGTATCAACCGGACGGGGTTTGTAACTCTTCACTCAAATTCTGATTCGCAAAAGGCTTGTAATAAATCGATACAATTAGCGATCGCTCCCAAATGAGCAATTTCATAGCCGTGTGTATTTTGTGTCGGAAACGCCAAACAAGCTGCACGTCCGACATGACCAAATTTCATCGCAATCGAAGCATCACTACCAAACTGACTCAGTGTCGCTAGCTGGACCGACATATCTAGTTGCTTGGCACTATGACGCAGTTGCCCATTCAGCGTTTCATCATAAATTCCATACGCATCCTGAGAAAGTATCACAGGACTTTCACCGTCTTCAATTGGGTATTCTTTCGATAGCGGACAAATTTCTAAAGCAATCATTGCATCTAATTGCTGGTTTTGACTAAAAAATAATGCCCCAATTGCCCCGACTTCTTCTTTTGCTGATGCTACTAAATATACATCGACGGCTGGCTGTTTAACTCTTTCCGCCAAAGCGAGCAAAATTGCTACAGAGGCTTTGTTATCTAAAGTGTAACTGGCAATGTGATTTTTTAAACGCACTGGATGCTTGCGATGCTTACCGACAACCATTCTCGTTCCCGGTCGAATACCCGCTGCTTCTAGTTCTTCAGCACTGCATTTCGTTTCAATCCAGGCATTTTCCCATTTTACAGGTGTATCTTCTTGCTGGACTTTTTGTGGCGACTCGTGGGAAACATGGCGAGAACCAAAGCTGAGAATACCGCTGATAGATTGCGTGTCTCCGAGTAAATCGACAACACCTTCGCCGTAAACCCACGGAAAAGAACCGCCTAACCTGCGGACTTCCACGCGACCTTCATCGCCGATAGTCTTGACAATTGCGCCAATTTCATCTTTGTGTCCGGTGATAGCGATCGCTCGCTCTGGATTTTTCCCCGGAATTTTGGCAATAATATTATCGGCGCGATCGCACCACACTTGCACACCCAAGGTTGCAAAGCGCTGCATTAAAAATCGGTTAATTTCAGCTTCTACACCACTAGGGGAATGGTGCATTACCAATTCTTCAATTATTTTAAATAAATTATCGTAATCCGACATCGAGAATTTAATTTAGATTTGCGTTTTATCGTAACATCAACGCAAACCGAAAAAATGAGGCGTTGCATTGCTTTATGGGATGATTTTGCATTATACCTCAAAAATTGAAAAAATTGAACATATTGTAGAGACGTTCCACTGGAACGTCTCTACGATTAATCACGGTTATGCAATGCCAAAAATGAAGTATTTATCTGATTTTAGACGGTTTTGCCTCAACAACCCGATTTGCTGAAGTTACTTTCCGCTTCAACACTCCAACTGCACCCAAAGCACCAAGCGCCAACATCCCTAACGCCGCCGAAGGTTCGGGAATGCTTTTACCATTAACCGCTGCCAGTGCTGCTTTTGCGATTAAATTATGAGCGCGTGAGGAGGGATGGACATCATCAAACAACAAGAAATCATCTGGATTATCACAGATATTTGTGACTTGCTGAAAGTTACCTGTTACACAAGCATTTGTTACATCCTTGAAACCAAATCTAGCAGGAGTAGACCTTACTGTTTTAAATAAACTATTAATATCAACAGAATAGATATTTAAATCCGGGTTGCTGGTGCGAAGATTGCTTATAGCTAATGCCAATTGCTGATTATGCTCTCTCGTCACTTGATTTAATTGATCGGGAATGCCTAATCTTTTTCCAAAAGGACTCTCGCCCAATTTTGGTAGGTTAAATACTAGAAAATTTTTCGCTCCTCCTTGAGCCAGAGAGCCGATTGAATCAGTTAAATTTTGGACTACTCCATTAACGTTTCTATTTCCAAAGAAATAATCATTTGCACCACCAAACACAGAGTAAAGAGCATTTGGATCAACTGGCAAATTTTGCGTCAACAAACCAACTTGCCCCAGCACTCCGGGTATATTATTTTGAAAACCAGGAAAATCGCTATCTTCACCTGTTTGAGCGCCACCGAAAGCGAAATTAACTCCATCTGTAGGAATAGTATTCGGATTGGCTAGGAGAGTAACAAAAGGTGTGGGTGTTAATCCGGGTTGATTTATCTGAGAACCGAAATAATCTACCCAATTTAGACCGTTAGAAAAACGTCCCTGAAAATAAGCTGGACGGTTTGAATTATTGACTCTAGGGACGGGTATTTGTCCTTGGGTAGCTGCGAAAGTATTACCCGTATCAGAGAGGCTATCACCGAATACATAAAGCGCATCAAACTTGGCAGCGATCGCTCTTTGCGGTAAGGTGAAACAGAAAACAATAAATCCTGTAGCTACTAGTTCTTTTTTCATACTTGTTTAATATTTTCTAACTGGAAACCACCAGAAAAAAACAACAATGAAATTAAAGTTTGTATTTCTGCGATATTCAGCGTAACGACATAATCACAGTTTGCGTAATCTCACGCTTACTATTGCTTTAGATAATACACTATAATATAGGAAATAGAATTACTACCCAGGTATTTCTTTAACAGTTTTTTATAAATTAGAGATATTTTGTAAAGGAGTTCTAAAGCGGGCAGTGTTTCGCCCACTTTAACATTGTTATTGTCTTTAACAGTTTTTTATAAATTAGAGATATTTTGTAAAGG
>NZ_JBPAOH010000064.1:0-40094 GCF_050875635.1 Tolypothrix sp. VBCCA 56010 | reverse complement strand
AGCCTAAGCCCACCAAAAGACTCGAAAGAGTCGAGGACAAATGGGTAATGAGGTATGCGTGACAAGCACCAAACCATTGAGGAGCCGTGTGACGCGAAAGTGTTACGCACGGTTTTGAAGACCAGCGGGGCTGGTGACAGTCTCGCTGAGTTTAATTACACCGGGATTGGGGTGCAGTCAGCCAAATTTACCCTGTGGTTAGCGCACCTCCAATTACCATTTAAAAACGTCAAAGACCGCATCGAGCAACGCGCTATAATGCGTCGAAATCGCCGAGGTCGCCGTATCAACCGCAAAGTTGCCTTTAAACTTCGCGCTCATCGGCAGAAGCGATTTGATAATCGTAGGGGTTGTAAGATTCCTCCCAGCATACGAGCTAACAGGGATTTAGAGTGGCGCGTCTTAGACGAACTAACTCTGATATTCCCTTTTGAGACTGTCGCCTACGAAGTCATCAAAGCTCGTGGGGATAAAGGATTTAGTCCCGTGATGGTGGGGCAATTTTGGCAACTAGACAGGTTGAAAAGCGCTTTTGATAACGTACACGAAGTTAATGGATGGGAAACAGCGCAAATCCGTACCCAATTAAAACTAGAAAAACAGAAACACTCAAAGGGCGATGCGATTCCTGCTACTCATGCGGTAGACGGTGTTGCTTTAGCATGTAGTGTTTTCATCAAATACGGCATTATTGACCGTCAATCAATGGGCTGGAAGGGTAATGTATGCATAACTCCTGCGCCATTTTGTGTAATTCGCAGACCTCCAATATCACGCCGTCAACTACATCTGATGGTTCCAGCCAAGGGTGGAATACGTCGTAAGTATGGTGGAACCGTTACTCGTCACGGATTTAGGAAGGGTGACTTAGTTAAAACCCCAAGTGGCGAAATTGGTTATTGCAGTGGCGATACAGAAAAAGCTTTGTCAGTCAGCGATCCTGACTGGCGCAGATTGGGGCGCTTCAGTCCCAAAAAATCTCTACTGGTACAGCGAAACACGGGATTAATCGTGTTGACAACTAGAAGATTGTCTAATCTACTGGCATCGAACCAGTAGATTAGAACGTACTACCTTCTCCGGCTTGCTTCGCGCTCTGCCGGAGTCCCCCGGAGAATATGATGGCTAAAAAAAGTTTAAACAGCCAAAATTTGATGAATTATCAAGATTGGCTGCCAACAATCGTTGTTTGGGCAACTGCGGCTATAGTTACTGGTATTTTCCTCTGGATACTTAGCGACATCCTTTGGCATGGTATGGGGCACTTGTCCTGGGAATTTCTGACGACTGAACCGGAAAATGCTGGAAGAGTTGGGGGAATTGCTCCGATTCTTGTTTCCACCGTGCTGATTATGGGGGTGTGTATGGCAGTTTCCATCCCCATCGGCGTTGGTACTGCCGTACTGCTGGCAGAATTCACCCCAACTGATAGTTTGTTTGGCGCCTTGGTGCGACGCAGTTTAGACGTACTGGCAGGAGTGCCCTCAATTGTTTTCGGGTTGTTTGGCAACGTCTTCTTTTGCAAAGTTCTGGGATTGGGGTTTTCCATTTTGTCAGGAGGGCTGACTCTAGCGTGTATGGTGCTACCAATTTTAATTCGCTCCACAGAAGAAGGATTTCGCGCCGTCGAAAACGAGTATAGATTAGGTGCTGCTGCCCTTGGTTTCTCCCGCACTACTAGTTTATTTCAAATCTTGTTACCCGCTGCCGTCCCCGGTTTGGTCGTGGGAATGGTGCTTGGTATTGGTCGAGCAATTGCGGAAACAGCAGCTTTAATTTATACTAGCGGCTACGTGGATAGAATGCCGGAATCACTGCTAAATTCTGGACGTTCACTTTCGATTCATATTTTTGATTTGTCGATGAATGTCTCCGGGGGAGATGCCAATGCCTACGCCTCAGCATTAGTCTTGCTGTTATTGCTACTGTTGATTAATGGTACCGCAGCATGGATTGCAGAAAATTGGCTGCATAGGAGAATTATTACTTGATGGAACCAGAATACTATCTCGCTGCGAATAGAACTTCACAACCGTTGATTCAAACAGAGAACCTGACCCTGCAATATGGGCAAAAAATAGTTTTTGCTAATATCACCTTGGACGTGAATGCTGGGGAAATACTTGCTTTGGTAGGTCCTTCCGGTTGTGGGAAAACTAGTTTTCTCAGTTGTCTCAATCGGTTGACAGATTTGATTCCCCAGTGTCGGGTAGAAGGGAAAATTCGCATCGGGACTTTAGAGGTGCTGGATGCCAAAATAAATGCGATCGCACTGCGACGCAAAGTCGGCATGATATTCCAAAAGCCCAATCCTTTTCCTTTATCTATCTGGAAAAATCTGGAATTACCTTTGCGAGAACATGGTATCCGCAACCGAGAAGAAATTGATGCAATTGTGGAGACAACGTTACAAGACGTGGGACTGTGGGATGAGGTAAAAGACCGACTGCATACTTCTGCATTAGCGCTTTCTGGGGGACAGCAACAGCGCTTGTGCATCGCTAGAGCCTTGGGTTTGCAACCAGAAATTTTGTTGTTAGATGAACCTTGTAGCGCTCTCGATCCTATTTCTAGTGCGATTGTCGAGGATTTGATTGTTAGCTTGCGATCGCGTTATACCTTGCTGATTGTTACTCATAACCTAGCGCAAGCCAAGCGCATCGCAGATAAAGTTGCCTTGTTTTGGGTGCAGGATGGTGTTGGACAGTTAGTTGAGTCAGGTTCTACAAAGCAAATTTTTGAGAATCCCCAACATCCCTTAACTGCTGCCTATGTGACGGGTGCAAGGGGCTGATTGGCAATTCAAAATCGAGGCGAAAACACGCCCTAAGCTTAAGTTTTGTGTTTGTTACCCCCTCTTCCCCGTTTGTGCATAAAGCTGCATGAGTGATTAATTCATAACTCATCACTCACAACTCATAACTAATTAAGGCTTTGGTAGTATTCTAAAATGGCAAATTCCTTTTTTGGCAAAAGATTTCCAGAGGTTACGCCATGACTATTTGGGTGAACGAGCAAATTGATCCGTCTGGCATGATTCATGCTTGTATTGCTTGTTGTGATGAGTCTCAGGCAAAAGATTGTCATCAATCTTTTGAAGACAATTTGACTCAGATACAAAAAGCAACTGGTTGGATAGCGCGATTGCGAACAGTTGATTCTTGGGATGAAGTTCCAGTCAATGCTTTAAAACTGAATTAATTTACTTGCTCGTATCCAATTCCTTCTTTTTTGATTTTTCATCGTTGAGTGCTCATACCTTCCTAACTACGATTTTCAATATGGTCAGGACTTACGCACAAGTTATGGAATAACAAACCGCACCAGAACGCAGCGAAAAGTCTGAGCTCCGGTTTCCTTTGAAGTTTGAGCTCCGGTTTCCTCCGATCAAAGCTGGGCGTGTCCGATCAGACCTTTTCAAGAGAGAGTACACGGAGGTTCGGGAGAGTTGCGTGCAGTTTTTGCGTAAGTCCTAATGGTAATTAGAGACGCAAGCGATCCATGAGCGTCTCTAACTATATAACGTTGCATAAATCCGGAAATTGCCTTTGAATATAAGTAAGTACTATCATCACAAGTTAAGAAACGATAAAAGTGCGATTAAAAATTCGCATTTTAGTAACAATGAATCCAAATAAACATAACATATTATGTAAAATTGATGATTTTTATGAATGTTTAAGAGTTATCATCGAAACCAAGGATTTAAATACAAAACTTGCAAAAACCGAATAAATGTAGTGAACTACCCCAACGTTTACACTTCGGAGCAAGGCTGTCCCATTAATTTAGTTGGCAAACCGGGACAAGCAGTTCAGATTTCTATTCATTTGCCCACTGAGTATATCTGTGCCAACCGCGAACGGATATTACCAGATTGGAAAAATCAGCCGTATTTTTGGGTGGTGATTGTCTTACAGCGATCGCGATATCAATTAGTAGAAAGTACGAATACAATAGAGAAAGAAAAAGAACGCTTGCGGGAAAAGTTTATGAGGTTTGGCTGTGACGTAGCTTTTAATCTGCGCGATCGCGATTATCTCACAGACATAATCGACCCCCGCACCGGCTATCCCTTACTTTCCCATCCCGGACAAATTCCCCACGACGACACTGCCGTTGTCAAAGCTTTACTTAACTATCCAGTGCTGAAAAATAAATGCCGTGTCTTAATTCATCCTAATTGGGGTATGGCAGTTTATCCAAGCATCTTAATATCCGAAGCTCCCCCAACGATCATCGAATCGGTAACTAAAAACATAGCCCCCATGCATGGTTGGCAAGAGGTCAGTCAAGAGTCATTAGTTAGTAGTCAATAGTCAAAGAGTCAATAGTCAATAGTCAAACAGTCAACAGTCACGCATTCACGCATTTAGTTTCCTTATCCCCCTTGTCCCCCTGTCTCCCTGTCTCCTTGTCTCCAAGGAGTCCCCCTTGTCCCCCACTTCCCCACTCCCCCACTCCCCCACTCCCCCACTTCCCCACTCCCCATCAGCTATTTTTCGGTTTACGCACTTTCTGAGAACCAATTGGTCCAAGGATTTGGTTTAGGTTACGCAATTGTTCAGCTGTACCCATGCAAATCAGCAAATCTCCAGGTAATAAAATAGTATCGCCAGTAGGACCGCCGATGAGAGTGCCATCGGTGCGACGAATTGCCAGAATTAATGCCCCAGTTTGCGATCGCAATCTTGCTTTCTGCAAAGTTTCACCGAGATACGGACAAATTGCCGGATCGAGCAAAACTTCTTCCATATATAGTTGTCGGTCTGCACCTGTGAGAATACCATCAACAAAATCCATTACCTGCGGTCTGAGGGCAGCTGCTGCCATTCTTTTACCCCCAGTAATATAAGGAGAAATCACCGCATCAGCACCACCGCGTTGTAATTTTTGCACAGCTTCTTCTGTACTGGCGCGGGCGATCGCCCTAATATTGGGATTCAGTGTTTTTGCTGATAATACTGTATATAAATTTTCGGCATCAGAAGGCAGTGCAGCGACAATACAAATTGCCCGTTCTATGCCAACCTTATAGAGAGTTTCATCCAACGTGGCATCCCCTTGGTATAATGTAAAACCTTCCGATTGTGCTCTTCGCACCGATTCAATCTCCGAATCAATAATTACAAAAGGTACGCCTTCTGCCCGAAACTCTTTGGCAATTTGACGACCAGTTCGACTAAATCCACAAAGGATGTAATGTTCTGACAAGGATTCCATTAAACGCCGATGTTGTCGTAATCGAATTCCTTCTTGAAAATAACCTTGAATTACAGCTTCTGTAAATCTATTGACGATGTAACCGATTGTGATCACACCCATTAAAATTAAGGCGATCGTAAACAACCGTCCTCGGTTTCCTAACGGGTTTGTCTCACCATAGCCCACAGTAGCCAAGGTAATCACCGTCATATAAGCTGCATCTTCCCAACTCCACTGTTCTACTAACCTGTACCATAAAGTCCCAATGATAAAGACACCACCGAGGGCAGCGGTTCCTGCCATCAACTCTTTTTGAATGCGACGATATTTTTGCTCAAGCGTTGAATACACAGTTTTTCACCACTGACACTCTTTTGGAGAATTGGTAATTGGTAATTAGTAATTGGTAATTGGTAATTGGTAATCGGTAATTGGTAATCGAAAAAAAAATTATCTCTTTGTCCCCCAAGTCCAGTGGACACGTTCCTCACTCCTCTACCCCCCAACGGGAGAGCCACTTCGACGGGACGGTACAGGCAACCGCGCCCGTGGACTCACCGCACTCGCGCTCGTCCTCCCCTTGTCCCCCCATCTCCCCATCTCCCCATCTCCCCAATGCCCAATTCCCAAATAATAAGAAATTTTTCGTAATTTCTATCAAACTAGTAAATGACTATACGATAAAAAACTTTCACTTCTAGGCGATAGTAAGTATGCAGACTTTAAAACAAACGACAATACCTCCACAGTCAGATTCTGTACAATCTATTCCCTTTGATGCAGATAGCTTTAATCAAGTCGTCATGTCCACTTATGCGCGGTTTCCCCTAGCCTTAGAAAAAGGCGCAGGATGCCGCGTTTGGGATACACAAGGGCGGGAATATCTGGATTTTGTTGCTGGAATTGCCACTTGCACCTTAGGACATGCCCACCCAACTTTAGTAGAAGCGGTGACAAAGCAAATTCAAAAGTTGCACCACGTTTCTAATTTGTACTACATCCCCGAACAGGCTGAGTTAGCAAAATGGATAGTGCAACATTCCTGTGCCGATCGCGCGTTTTTCTGCAATTCCGGGGCAGAAGCGAATGAAGGTGCAATTAAACTTGCGCGAAAATACGCACACACAGTATTACAAATTGAAAAACCAATAATATTAACAGCTCATGCCAGTTTCCACGGACGGACTTTGGCGACAGTTACCGCTACCGCACAGCCGAAGTATCAAAAACACTTTGACCCATTAGTGCCGGGATTCCACTATGTACCTTACAACGATATTGCCGCAGTCGAAGCTGCAATTAGCGAACTTGATGAAGGTGATTATCGCGTGGCGGCGATTTTGATCGAGCCATTGCAAGGAGAAGGCGGAGTGCGTCCGGGTGACGTTGCTTACTTCCAAAAACTGCGGAAAATATGCGATGAAACCGGCATTTTGCTGATTTTCGATGAAGTGCAAGTCGGGATGGGACGCAGCGGTAAATTATGGGGTTACGAAAATCTTGGCGTTGAGCCGGATATTTTCACCAGTGCTAAAGGCTTGGGTGGTGGTATCCCCATCGGCGCAATGATGAGCAAGTCATTTTGCGATGTTTTCCAACCTGGGGAACATGCTAGCACCTTCGGTGGCAATCCTTTTGCCTGTGGAGTCGCGCTTTCGGTTTGTCAGACATTAGAACAAGAGAATATTTTACAGAATGTGCAGGATCGGGGCGAACAATTGCGAGATGGGTTGAGAGCGATCGCCACCAAATATCCCCATATAATTACTGAAGTACGCGGTTGGGGTTTAATCAACGGGATGGAGTTGCAAGCAGATATTCAGCTAACTGCACCTGATATCGTCAAAGCTGCTATGGACGAAGGCTTATTACTCGTACCCGCAGGACCCAAAGTTCTCCGCTTTGTTCCACCCTTGATTGTGACACAAAAAGAAGTAGAAACAGCATTGCAAGCTCTTGAAAAGGCGATCGCAACTGTAATCGCATAGGGGATGGGGACAAGGGGCCCTATCGCATTGGGGAGGACACCTGCACAGTCAGGGCAATGCCCGACTTGAGCAGTGTGTCCGCCATCGGCAGTGCCGTGCAAAGGTCACGAACGCCTTCGGCACCTGCCGTCCGAAGGGCATTGGTAATAATTCTTTCCCTTACCCCTTGTCCCCACGCCCGTCGCTTTTGTCCCCCTTGTCCCCCCTGTCCACGGACACGTTCCACGGGCGGGGACGCCACATGCTTCAACGGAGGGAACCTCAACGCCAGATGCCTCAAGTCGGGAAACCCGCCCACGGCACTGGCTCCGCAACGCAGTGGCGAGTGGAAAATACGCACTCGCGCTCGTCCTCCCCTTGTCCCCCCTCTCCCCCACTCCCCCAGTCCAAGCGTCCCTAGTCCCTAGTCCCCAACTTATTCGCAGTCCGCAAAATCTGCCCCGCTAAAACTGCTGCGCCAAAGCCATTATCAATATTCACTACCCCGACTCCAGCTGCACAAGAATTGAGCATTGTCAAGAGGGGCGCTAACCCACCAAAACTTGCACCGTAACCGATGCTAGTGGGAACGGCAATTACCGGACAATCTGCCAAACCCGCGACTACACTGGGTAAAGCGCCTTCCATCCCCGCGACGACAATTAACACCGAAGCCGAATCGATCACATGGCGGTTATTCAGCAAGCGGTGAATACCAGCGACACCGACATCCCAAAGGCGTTCTACGCGGAAACCAGAAAGTTCAGCAGTCACAGCAGCTTCTTCAGCCACAGGTAAATCGGCAGTACCAGCCGAAAGAATGCCAATATTACCAGAATATTGAGGTTCGATAGTTGGGGGAGTTATAGCACAAATTCGCGCCAAGTCGAAGTATCGCAAACCTTGAATTTTTGCTTCAAGTGTGGTATATACTTCTGGTTCAATTCGCGTAGCCATCACTACCGGGTTACGCGATCGCATCACTTCCATAATTTGAGCAATTTGAGCGGGAGTTTTGCCAGGTCCCCAAATCACCTCTGGGAAACCGGTTCTCAGTTGACGATAATGGTCGATTTTGGCAAACTCACCAACAGGCTCATAAGCCAAGTTTTTCAGTTTGTCTAACGCTACATCAGGAGTAACGTTACCATGAGCAACTTTTTCTAAGAGCGATCGCAAAGTTTCAGGTTCAGTCACAACGATTTTAAATTTTGGATTCTCTCGTTCCCTGGCTCTGACAGGGAATGCATACAATCTTGCTCTGCCTCATCTGTCTTAAGAGGGAGGCAGAGCCTCCAGATGTGCGTTCCCAGTCTGAGACTGGGAACCAGAAGCCTAGTCCCCATTCCCTAATCAGTTACTTTCAATTCGTAGAGGTTCCAGAATGGACCACCAAGAGCAGTGTACTTCACACCAGAGAAGCGATCGCGTACTGCTTGCAAATTCAACCGTTCCACCAAATGAATAAACGGCAACTCTTCTGAAGCGATACGCTGATATTCGTAATAATATTGCTTGCGCTTGTTTTCATCAACTTCCTGCGCTCCTTTAATATAAAGGCGGTCAATTTGCTTTTCCCAGTCAGCAGCTTCCCAACCAGTTATCCCCGACTCTCCCGGTTGTGGAGCTTGATTAAATGCGTGTGATGCCCCATTAAGTCTCCAGATATTGCTAGCAGAATGAGGTTCAATTCCCCCTCCTGCAAAACCACCAAGGTAACAATCCCAATTTTGGGCGACTTTCAGTTTATCTAAATAAGCGTTAAAACTGAGAATTTGCAAATCAACTCTAATGCCTAGTTTAGCCAAATCGCGTCTAATTTGCGCTGCCATATCTCCTCTAACTTTCCGTTCGGCATTAGTTAGCAAAGTGAATCGTACTTGATTACCGTCAGCATCTACTAATTGATTTGCAGCATTATATTTAAACCCTGCTTGTAAAAGTAATTTTTTCGCTCTTTCTGGATCGTGATTGTAGACCTTTAAACCTTTTTCTGGTGACAAAAAGAAAGGACTTTTGACATAAACAAAGGAATTTTGCAGCTCACCCAATCCCCGAAAAGCATTTGTTTTCATCGTTTCGCGGTCAAGGGCATAAGCTATAGCTTGCCGAAATTCTTTTTTATTAAACCAGCGAGACTTGATTGGATCTACAAAAGGCTGACCCTTGGAATTTTTAGCTTTACTCAGGTTGAAAGAAATAAAAGTTGTACCTGTATCTGGTCCACCGTTATATATTTGAAATTTCGCTCGCTTTTCCTCTCGCTTCAGCAAACTAAATCCTTCCGGAGCAACTTCTAAATCATCCAATTGTCCAGAACGAAAACTAATTAACTGGTTATCAGTAGATTCAATAATTTGGTAAACAATTCGCTCAATATAAGGTTGAGGATTACCTTGAGCATCTTTGCGCCAATAGTAAGGGTTGCGCCGGAATATTACTCGCTGACTGGGAATATAGCTTTCCATTACATAGGGACCGTTACCAACAATTTCTTTCAGATTGGTTCCAGTCGTCCACATTGAGAGAAACTGAAGATTGCCATCAGAACCCTTCGTTTGGATAGACTTTTGCAAAATATGCGCTGGCAAAATTTCTATTCCACCTACTAATCTTAAAAAAGGAGCAAACGGTTCCGGTACTCTAAATTCTACTCGGCGATCGTCGAGTTTTTTCACTGTTGGCAACTTACCGCTTTCGCCAATTTTCAAAGCATCTTTAGTCGGCGTAGGTACTTTGGGATTTAGGTAAATGTCTTTGTAGGTAAAAACAATATCATCCGCCGTCATTGGTTGACCATCTGACCATTTAAGTCCTGGTCGTAAGGTAATTATAATCCGCTGTCCATTATCAGTAACTTGCCAAGATTCAGCTAAAGCAGGCTCAAGCTTAGTCGTGAACGGGTTTGTTGTCATCAACGAGTCAAAGATAAAACCAAAAACGCTATATGCCGACTCATTCAGCGCTGGGTTAAAAGTTGAAGGCTCACCCAAAACAGCGACGACAAGCTGCGATACCTGAGCTGCTTCGGTTCTGAAATTAGCTGGGTTACAGGCACTAACTGTAAGTGCTGTAATTAAAGCCAGAATTACTGATAAACGAAAACGCCTGATTGTGGAAAAGATGCTCGTAAATTTCATAATTTCAATATTTGAGTCTTTTGCTAAGGTAACTGAGATTGTAGCCAACCGAGGAAGTTTTGAGTTTTGCTGAAATACTGAATACCAATATTTTGTAATATTTCTACAACTTCCCGTTTCCCAAATTCTTTAGAATTACTACTTAAAAATACTTTTGTTTCACTAGTATGTAAGAGTGCATGGTGAATTATACACTCTAAAATTAATTTATCTATCAGATGTTTTTGAAGTATATTTCTCCCTAAGCTTTGCTGAATAATTTCTGTTGCTAATGGAATCTCTTCCGCTTTGTTGATAAGCTGGTTAAAAGCTATATCAAAACCTTGTACGATTTCATTCTTGTGTTCAACAAAGCTAACTTTGGATTGGTTTAGTAGCGAAAGTAATAACTGTGATTTTTGTGAAATTTTATCTCGTTCTGCTTGATTAATTTGAATATCTAACCTGCAAAGGAAATCTTTGTTGTATTTTTCCTCTTGCTCCAATGTTGTAAGAGCTTCTACATAACAAATGTTCGGTATTGCTAGACAAACAGATGTCAGCGTATTAAAAAGTAAATTTTTTGCTTGCGGATCTTGCCCTTTAGCAATGCCCATCAAAAAATTAGTTTCAACGTAAAGTATCACAGCAAATTGCTAATAAACTTGAGTAGTTCCATCTTCTAATAGTTGTAATAAACCAATATCTGCCATCGGTTTTGTCAAAGGTGGTATTTCCGATTTCCAATGATAAGCTAAGTCTCGCAACCAAGCTTCTGTAAGCGTTATTAAGTAAAGATTATATATTTTTTTCTTGCTGAATTCTGGTTCGTAATGACTCAGCACATCAGGAGTATTAAGACAGAGAATCGGTTCTGATAAATGTTTTCCGTCCCATTGAAAAATCATAATATTTTCTACGTCAACAAGCATAGCAAAAGGAATCAACGTTTTTGCAGCTTGCAAGTAATCACTAAGTTGCGAGATAGCATTTTCTTTTGCCCTTTTTGTTTTGAAGTCAAATGGAAAACCTTGGACTTCAGCTATCAGAATAACTTGCCTATCTTTGTCTAAAGCAACAAAATCAGGAAAGTCTACATCTTCTAAGTTTGTAGCTTGCATTGTTCTAATTTCCTACCAAGTTCAAGTTTATTTTATGCGATCGCACTCTTTAATTCCCATCCTAACTACTGTTAAATAAAGTTACTCAGCCATTAACAAAACAACAGCATAAGCACAAATACCTTCTTCGCGTCCCACCGGACCTAATTTTTCATTAGTTGTGGCTTTGATACCAACTTGATTTGGTGAAAGATGCAAAACACCTGCTAGCTTATCGCGCATTTTCTCAATATGTGGTTTTAACTTTGGACGTTCTGCGACTACTACCGAATCAATATTGCCAATTTGCCAACCGCGATCGCGTATCAGTTTATCTACTTGAGCTAATAACATTAAACTATCAGCTCCCGCCCATTGAGCATCGCTAGGTGGGAAATAATGTCCAATATCCCCCAAAGACAAAGCACCCAGCATCGCGTCCATAATCGCGTGCGTTAGGACATCAGCATCACTGTGTCCCAGCAAACCAACTTCGTGAGGAATCTTAACACCTCCCAAAATCAAAGAGCGATTGCTCACCAGTCGGTGAATATCATAACCGTTACCAATGCGAATATTAGTCATTTGTTAGTTGATGGGTAATGGGGCATGGGGCATGGGGCATGGGGCATGGGGCATGGGGCATGGGGCATTGGGCATGGGGCATGGGGCATGGGGCATGGGGCATGGGGCATTGGGCATGGGGCATTGGGCATGGGGCATGGGGCATTTGTCTCCCTTGTCCCCCTTGTCCCCCCATCCCCCCCTCTCCCCATCCCCCCCTCTCCCCACTCCCTACTCCCCCGAATTCAACAAATCGGGACGGCGATCGCGTGTTCTTTTGAGTTGCTGTTCATAACGCCACTTGGCGATCGCTGCATGATTACCGCTAAGTAACACATCAGGAACTTTCCAACCGCGAAAATTCGCCGGACGGGTATACTGAGGATAGTCTAATAATCCTTCCTCAAAACTTTCTGATTGTAAAGACTCGGCTTTACCCACGGTTCCGGGAAGCAGCCGCATCACTCCATTAATCAAAGCCATTGCCGGAATTTCTCCGCCCGTTAACACAAAATCACCTAAAGAAACCTCGCGGGTAACTAAATGCAACACTCGGTCATCTACTCCTTCATAATGTCCGCAAATGACAATTAACTGGTCATAATTTGTCGCCAGTTCTCGTAACAGCGGTTGATTTATCGTTTGACCTTGAGGACTCATCAAAATAACCTCTCTGCGAGGTAGAATCGGCAGCGACTCCACAGCCTTAAAAATGGGTTCTGGCTTCATCAGCATTCCCACTCCACCGCCATATGGTTCATCATCCACCTTTCGGTGCTTGTCGGTGGTAAAGTCTCGTGGATTAACCAAATTAATTTCGGCAATTTTTTTGGCTAAGGCTTTACCCAGCAGCCCAGAACTGAGAACAGAGATAAACGAGTCAGGAAATAGCGTAACTATATCAAAGCGCACAGTAATTCGTATTCAAGGACACTAATCTTAAATTGGCATGTCTGGGAAAAGAGGGGAAAGGGGAAAGGGAAAAGGGGAAAAGGGAAAGGGAAAGAATTATTACCAATGCCCAATGCCCAATGATGCCAGTTGCTTCAAGCCGGGAAACCCGTCCAACGCACTGGCTCCCCAATGCCCAATGCCCAATGCCCCCTGCCCCCTGCAAGATGTGCCCCTTTCCCGACTGATGTTGCCTCAAACACTTATGGAGCTTCATCAATAGTATCTAAAAGTACCAGAGAAGATTGGATTTTCTGCGCCAGCAAAAGTTTTTCTAATTACTTAATTTATGTTTAAATATTGTGACAACTACATTTAAATTAATAATCGAAGCAAGTTAACAACTTCCACCTGATGCATCAAGCCAGCCTCAGAAAAAAGCGTGCGCTCCACCTGCTTTCCCCAAGCGGTATTTTGCCAGTCTGGAAAATTAGGACAGGTGAAAAACACTCTTCTTTGCGCTCTCGAAACGGCAAGGGACACTACCGCTCGTTGAAGTACGATCTGAAGGAAGCATCAATTTCTCCCTACCTTCAGCGCGTGTCTGCTACGTCAAGCAACAGAGCAAAGTTGGCAGCAAAAGCCGCAACAAGAGCACCTGTTTAAGTGTCCTCCTTTGAAGCGAAGCAGGAACATCATCAGAAATAATGAACCTTGTTTTATTCATCCGAGGTTGTTGACAGGAGAAACACAATGCCGCAATTAAAAGCTAAATCGCTGGAAATGAGGACACCATCTGCAACTAAGACCGCCGTTCTGGTTATCGGAGGCGCAGAAGACAAAGTTCACGGACGTGAGATCCTCAGAACTTTTTTTGGACGTGCCGGTGCTAGCAATGGCTATATTACAATAATTCCATCAGCCTCCCGCGAACCTGCCATCATTGGTGGTCGGTATACCCGGATTTTTGAAGAAATGGGTGCTAAAAAGGTTGAGATATTAGACATTCGGGAACGGGATCAGTGTGAAAGCGCCAATACAAAAGCATCCTTAGAAGCCTGTAGCGGGGTGTTTTTGACAGGGGGGGATCAATTGCGCCTGTGTGGTGTGTTGGCGGATACGCCAGCGATGGAAATTATCAGGCAACGAGTGAGGGCAGGGCAGCTTACCTTGGCAGGTACTTCGGCAGGGGCAGCAGTGATGGGGCATCATATGATTGCTGGCGGTGGTAGTGGTGAGACACCAAAACGTTCTCTAGTTGATATGGCAACAGGTTTGGGATTTATTCCGGAAGTGATTGTCGATCAACACTTTCACAATCGCAATCGGATGGGAAGGTTAATTAGCGCGATCGCCGCACATCCTGATCGCCTAGGCATTGGCATTGATGAAGATACTTGTGCCATGTTTGAAAGGGATGGTTGGCTGCAAGCTATGGGTAAAGGCAGTGTCACAATTGTCGATCCCACAGAAGTTACTCACACCAACGAACCCCATGTGGGAGCCTCAGAACCGCTAACGGTGCATAATCTGCGACTGCATATCCTCAGTCATGGCGATCGCTTTCACCTCTACCAACGCACCGTCCTGCCCGCTGTACACCGTATTTCCAGCTGACGGAATAGAGTATCCGAGGTTACACTGTGTTGACCGCTAATTTCTCGCTAGCTGGAGAAAAATAACTATCATACCATGTAAAAAGAAAAAACTGTTTGTCATGAACAGTTAGCGGTCAATTCCAGTATGAAACTAGTAGAAAACTAGAATTAAGGTTCCGAATCTCCATCTACCTATTCCCATGAGAATCCTTAAGATCCAGACATTACGCGGCCCCAATTACTGGAGCATTCGACGCCACAAGCTCATAGTCATGCGCCTCGACTTGGAAAATCTCGCCGAGACGCCCTCGAATGAAATTCCTGGCTTCTATGAAGGATTAGTTGAGGCACTGCCAAGTTTGGAGGGTCATTATTGCTCCCCTGGCTGTCGTGGTGGCTTTTTGTTACGGGTTCGCGAAGGCACCATGATGGGTCACATCGTCGAACACGTAGCCCTAGAACTCCAGGAATTATCCGGAATGCAGGTAGGCTTTGGTCGGACTCGCGAAACCGCCACACCTGGGGTTTACCAGGTAGTAATTGAATACCTGAATGAAGAAGCCGGACGCTATGCAGCACGCGCAGCAGTGCGGTTGTGCCAAAGCATAGTTGATCGAGGTCGCTATCCTAAAGCCGAATTAGAGCAAGACCTACAAGACTTAAAAGAATTGTGTCGCGATGCTTCCTTAGGACCTTCAACAGAAGCAATTGTTAAAGAAGCTGAAAAAAGAGGCATTCCCTGGATGCCTTTGCCGGCACGCTTTTTGATTCAACTGGGCTACGGCGCCAACCAAAAGCGGATGCAAGCCACAATGACCGATAATACCGGCATTTTGGGCGTAGAACTCGCTGGCGACAAAGAAGCTACCAAACGCATCCTCGGTGCATCAGGAGTGCCAGTCCCCAGAGGCACGGTGATCAACTTCTTGGACGATTTGTCAGAAGCTATTGAACACGTTGGCGGCTTTCCCATCGTCATCAAGCCTTTAGATGGCAATCACGGACGCGGGATCACCATTGATATCCGCACCAGAGAAGAAGCTGAAGCCGCTTACGATGCCGCCAGACAAGTTTCTCGCTCAATCATTGTTGAGCGCTATTATGTCGGTCGCGACCATCGAGTACTAGTGGTAAACGGCAAAGTCGTAGCAGTAGCTGAACGCGTGCCAGCTCATGTAGTTGGTAACGGCAGATCCACCGTAGCCGAACTAATTGACGAAACCAATCAAGACCCAAATCGCGGTGAAGGACATGATAACGTCCTGACAAAAATTGAGCTAGACCGCACCAGCTATCAGCTACTAGAAAGACAAGGCTACACCCTCAACAGCGTGCCAAATAAAGGTGAAATCTGTTATCTACGGGCAACTGCTAACCTCAGTACAGGTGGTATTGCCGTAGACCGCACCGACGAAATCCACCCAGAAACCGTTTGGCTAGCGCAACGGGTAGTCAAAATTATCGGTTTGGATATTGCCGGACTTGATGTTGTCACCTCGGATATTAGCCGTCCTTTGCGCGAAGTTGATGGCGTAATTGTCGAAGTTAACGCCGCTCCAGGTTTCCGGATGCACGTTGCCCCCAGCGTTGGCATTCCCCGCAACGTCGCCGGCGCGGTGATGGATATGCTGTTTCCCAACGACCAAGCCAGCAGCATTCCCATCCTCACTGTGACGGGTACAAACGGCAAAACCACCACTACTCGCCTGCTAGCACACATTTGCAAGCAAACAGGTAAAGTTGTAGGCTATACAACTACAGATGGAACTTATATCGGTGATTATTTAGTGGAAACGGGAGACAATACAGGTCCCCAAAGCGCTCACTTAATTTTGCAAGACGCGACTGTAGAAGTAGCGGTACTGGAAACGGCTCGCGGTGGTATTCTCCGCTCAGGGCTGGGTTTTGAAGCCGCAAATGTGGGTGTAGTATTAAATGTTGCCGCCGATCATTTAGGCATAGGCGACATTGATACTATCGAGCAATTAGCTAATCTTAAGAGTGTGGTAGCCGAATCTGTGTATCCTGATGGCTACGCAGTACTCAACGCCGATGATGCGCGAGTTGCGGCGATGGCAGAAAAAACCAAAGCGAATATTGCTTACTTCACCATGAACCCGGATTCGGATTTGGTACGAAAGCACATCCAAAAGGGTGGAGTCGCAGCAGTGTATGAAAATGGCTATTTGTCAATAGTCAAAGGCGATTGGACGCACCGCATCGAAAGGGCAGAAAATATACCTTTGACAATGGGTGGACGTGCGCCGTTTATGATTGCTAATGCTTTAGCAGCTTCTTTGGCGGCGTTTGTACAAAATGTAACAATTGAACAGATTCGGGCAGGGTTAAAAACCTTCCGCGCTTCGGTAAGTCAAACGCCGGGACGAATGAATTTGTTTAATTTGGGGAATCATCACGCTTTGGTAGATTATGCCCATAACCCGGCTAGTTACGAAGCTGTGGGTTCATTTGTCCGGAATTGGAATACGGGACAAAGAATTGGCGTTGTTGGTGGACCAGGCGATCGCCGTGACGAAGACTTTGTTACTTTAGGTAAACTGGCAGCAGATATTTTCGACTACATCATCGTCAAAGAAGATGATGACACAAGGGGGCGTCCACGAGGTTCGGCTGCAAGTTTAATTACCCAAGGCATCACCCAAGTCAAGCCTAATTGCCGTTATGAAGTCGTTATGGACGAAACGCAAGCAATTAACAAAGGTTTGGATATGGCTCCTGATAACAGTCTGGTGGTAATTTTACCAGAAAGTGTCAGCCGCGCTATTAAGTTAATTAAACTGCGCGGTCTAGTAAAAGAGGAGTTACATCAACAAAATCCTACAACTAATGTTGTAGATTCCCAAATCGGGGTGACATCTTCTGTGTTAAATAAGCTCTTATGAACAAAGAGTTAGGAGTTGGGAGTTAAAAGTTAGGAGTTAAAAGTTAGGAGTTGGGAGTTGGGAGTTGGGAGTTAGAAGTTAAAAGTTACAAAGAAGATAAAATATTTTCTTCACTCATAACTCATAACTCATAACTCCTCACTCATAACTCCTAACTCCTAACTCCTAACTCCTCACTCTTAACTCATAACTCATCACTCCTAACTTTTTACATCTTCTTCCGGACTGGTTTCCTCACTGGGATTTTTCATTTCCTCTTTAAACCCCCGGAGGGTTTTGCCCAGTGCGCTTCCCAGTTCCGGAATTTTTTTTGGTCCAAAAATTAAAATAGCAACTATAGCGATTACACCGACTTCCGTCCATCCAAGTCCAAACATATGCGTCTCCTGTCAACTCTTGTTTATTAACTATAAATAAAAGTAGTAAGCGTTTTAACGCTTAATGAAAGGACTAAAGTCCTTACTACTCTTCTCGCGTAATCGGTATCCTTAACCAATCGCTTAATTCATGCGCTAGCCATTCGAGTTCAACTTCAGATTTGACAATACGATTATTAATACCTATTTCATACTTCTGGACTCCTGCCCAAATATCTAATTGCGCCGACACTTGAAAGCGGTTTCCTTGAGAGTCTTTAGTAAAGTGGCTGGATGTGTAAACCAACTTAGTAATATCTTGTGTTAGCGATGGACGCTGATAAAATTTAAATCCAAATATCTTTGTAGTGAAGGCAATTTGCTGCTTTGTCAAGCGCAATCCGGTACTTTTGAATAAAGGAAACAGTAGCAAAGATGCCAGATGAAAGCCAGCACCCCAAAAAGGAAGGGAGAATAAGCCAAAGATAACATTAACAGGAAAAGGAGCGGCAAGAGCGGCAGTTGTCCAAAAAAAGATAAATGAATTCCAAGCGATCGCAAACAAACCCGTGAACACCATCGATGACTGAAAGCCAGCCGGCGGAATGAGAATTAAAAGCGAATCTCTATCTTTGGTAAGTTGAATTTTACTACCACTTGGTTTTTTTAAAGCTAAAGCACTGATTCTTGGTTGTGAATCATCCAAAGCTGCAAGTGCTTCAACAGCAGAACTCAAACGCTTTTCTAAACTCGGTTCAGTCATCCAGCGCAACCAGTCTGTAAAAGCGGGGCTGAGATTAGTAAGATGGTCAAAAGAAATGCGAAAATCATGAAGGGGTAAATCTGCTGGGTGTGAACCCGTGACCAAGTAAATTAACGTTGCACCTAAACTATAAAGGTCAGAAGCGCAGGTTGTGCGATCGCCAAATTGTTCGGGTGGCATATAACCATATGTTCCTACCACAGTGCGAGTTCCGCTTTCTTTGGCAACAGTCTGCACCGAGCCAAAATCTACTAAGTATACTTGACCCGGACTATTACCAGTGCGTTGGCTCCGCCCGCCGTAGGCATCGCCCAATAAAATATTGCTAGGCTTAATATCGCGGTGAATTACAGACGGATGCAGCCCATGCAAGTAAATAAGAATGGATAAAAGTTTTTTAGCTATTTCTTTTACTTCCGTTTCCGTAAAACTACGTCCACTGTTTAAATATTGCTCTAGAGTTTGTGCTGGGATATAAGACTGTACTAAAGCAAATCCTTTAAGAGAAGGTGAATTTACCTCAAAATAATCTAAATAGCGCGGAATAGAGGGATGAGACAACGATTTTAACGTTTCGGCTTCGCGTTCAAACAGCTTGAGATCGTCCCATTCAAAATCACTGTTGAAAGAAAGTAACTTTATTACAACTAATTCCTCAGTTTCCAAGTTACGGGCTAAAAGCGATCGCCGTCCCGCCTTTTTTCCTAACTGTTGCTGAATTTGATAGCGTGAAGCAAAGCGATCGCCGTTAAGCGAATCACCTAATATTTGACCGTTCATGACTATGGCTGATAACACTTTGCTAAAAGATTTGTATAAATTATGAATTGCCGACTAGGGCAAGGTCGTAAAGGGAAAAGGGGGGATGGGGAGACAAGGGGAGCCAGCGCTGTGCGGAGGCGTCCTCCGTTGAGGAGCCAGTGCGTTGCGGGGGTTCCCCCCGTTGTAGCACCTGGCGTGCGACTGGCACAGGACAAGGAAGACAAGGGAGACAAGGAAGACGAAAAGACAAACTCCCCCCGCCCCCTTTTCCCTGCCCCCTTTTCCCTGCCCCCTTCCCCTTTTAATTTAATTGTAGAATCCTACTATGCCCTCCCAACTTTGGCCCTACATTACTCCTGGTATTCCTGATGAGTTGTTTGAAAGCTTACCGGGAATTCCTCTTTCACAGCGCGAAATTCGCCTGCTGTTGATAGCTCAACTGCGCCTATATCCCAATTCAGTGTTGTGGGATATTGGCGCGGGAACAGGTACAATTCCGGTAGAAGTGGGATTGCTATGTCCTAAGGGGCAGATTATCGCCGTAGAACGAGATGAAGAAGTAGCCAACTTGATTCGGCGTAACTGCGATCGCTTTGAAGTAAAGAATGTTGAAGTCATTGAAGGTAGTGCCCCAGAGTGTTTGCACAATCTTAAACACAAACCCCATCGCGTCTGCATCGAAGGAGGACGTTCCATCCAAGAAATTTTGCAAGCAGTTTGGAATTATTTACCTCCATCCGGTCGAGTTGTCGCCACAGCTGCTAGTCTAGAAACTTTGTATGCTATTTCTCAAAGCTTTTCTGTGCTGCAAGCGAGGAATGTTGAAGTTGTCCAATCGGCAATTAATCGCTTAGAAACACGCGGCTATTCGCAAACCTTTGCCGCCGTCGATCCTATTTTTATCCTCAGTGGTGAGAAACTAGACTGAAGCAAATTATAGAAGGGTCTAGGGATTAGAGGCGCTTAGGCTAGGGGAGAATTTTAAGTTATGAATTAATAACTCATAACTCATAACTCATAACTCGTAACTTTTGTTCTCTAATCTCTAGTCCCCAGTCCCTAGTCCTTAGTCCCTAGTCCTTACTTATGCCTTGGTCTCGAATTATTAGTGGAATTGTGGCGATCGCCATTGCTTTAAGTGCAACCCTTTTAGGGGGTTGGTACTTTACTATTATGTTTGCGGCGATTATCTTTTTGGGTCAACAGGAATATTTTGATTTGGTGCGAAGCAAAGGTATCGCTCCTGCCGCTAAAACTACTCTTGTTGTCAGCCAAGCTTTGTTAGTGATTTGTACTCTTAATGGCTCTTTAGCTGATGCTGTCACACCATTAGCCGGCACATTTATTTGTTTTTACTTATTGTTTCAGCCGAAGATGGCAACGATCGCCGATATTTCCGCTTCGATCATGGGGTTATTTTACACCGGTTATTTGCCGAGTTACTGGGTGCGGTTGCGGGCAATTGATAGTTCTAGTATCAAAAATCTATCTTTAGGTGGGTACTTACCCCCAGATTGGCTAGATATTATTCAAAAAGGAAATTTTGCTTACCTACCGCAAGGTTTGACAGCAACAGCGCTGACCTTCCTCTGCATTTGGTCAGCTGACATCGGCGCTTACACTTTCGGCAAATTCTTCGGTAAAACTCCCCTATCTGATATCAGCCCGAAAAAAACCGTTGAAGGTGCAGTATTTGGCATTAGCGCCAGCGTTCTCGTAGCCGTGGTAGGAGCTTACTTTCTCAACTGGTCAAAACCTCCTTTGACTGGTATAACGCTGGGTTTGCTGATTGGGATCGCTAGTCTTTTGGGCGACCTCACCGAATCGATGCTCAAACGCGATGCTGGGGTAAAAGATTCAGGGCAATTAATCCCAGGTCACGGCGGCATCTTAGATCGTACTGATAGTTATATTTTTACCGCTCCTTTAGTTTACTACTTCGTCACACTTGTATTGCCATTGTTAGGGCATGGGGCATAGGGCAATGGGCATGGGGACAAGGGGACAAGGGGACAAGGGGACAAGGGGACAAGGGGGCAAGGTGGAATTACTAATTTTCATTGCCCATTGCCCGATGCCCGATGCCCGATGCCCATTACCCGATGCCCATTGCCCATTGCCCATTGCCCATAGACATAATAAAAAATCAACAATAATTATTTTAAGTTTTTAATTCTTAATCATTAGGGATTAACGTTAATCCGTCCGCGACAGACTAGTTTGCCTGGGATCAGCGTTAATTCTTGGATATCCACATCTGAACCTAGATCCAGATAGTGTCCTTGATTACCCTCTGTAAGCACTGCTGTGCCCTGCTTTATTTGGATTTGTGATAGTTGCAATTCATGAGTGCTGAGTAATTCTATGGTTACACTCATCTCAATCGTGGTGGGATGGGTTTCGGGTGCTTGAATTCCGCAAACTATCAATTTATTATTTGCAAGAGAAATTTTCTGCCAAGTAGTTGGCTTGGAATTTGGGCTGTCTTCTGGTAATAGTTTTAGCAGTACATCATTTAAAGCAGTCGATAATAATTCCGATGAGAGAGAAGCTTTGAGATCCTCCTCGTTTAGGATTACCTCGCCAACTACTGGTACTGTTTCTAACAGCCGTAGTGGTTGTCCCTTGAGTACTGCGCCGATGTTTACCCTTATATTTTCTGCCTTTAGGAAAATTTCTGTGAGATGGAGACCTTGATAAATTGCATGAGTAGCAAAAATAGATACTCCAGGAATGCGACCGGAAAGAAGTTGGCGATCGCTTGCTTGAATTTCCACTTTAAGTTGCGATATCTGGCTGACTTGCGATCGCAACCACAGCAATAGTGCTGTTTTTAGTACATTGGTGATGATGCGTATCTTCTGGGGATTTTTGGGTGATGAATTTTCTTTATGCATCTAATCAACTTTTTGATAAGTATCTATATGACAAGCAAGGAGGGCGCTCAAACAGAATTTAACTGTAACATTTGTGGCTATCGCCAACAAAGTGCAATTATTATAGTTAATTTAATCCTGACGAAAATAATAAGTAATTTCAACATGGAGGAAAGGTTACAAAAGATTCTCTCAAAATGGGGTATAGCCTCAAGACGCGAAGCCGAAGAAATGATTGTGCTTAAGCGGGTGCGGATCAATGGCGCATTAGCGCACTTAGGTCAAAAAGCTGACCCCGAAACAGATACCATCACAGTAGATGGCAAGCCGATATCTGGTGTTGTGCGTCCAGCTTTAATTTATCTGTTACTACACAAACCAGCCGGAATAGTTTCCACTTGCGACGATCCCCAAGGACGACCAACAGTGCTGCACCTATTACCGAAAGAATTAAGAGAAAATCAAGGCATTCATCCGGTTGGTCGTTTAGATGCATACTCTACAGGGGCATTAATACTTACAAATGACGGAAACTTAACATTTGGGTTAACTCATCCCAGCCACAGTATTCCTAAGACTTATCGTGTTTTGGTAAAAGGTCATCCTCCAGAATCAGTGTTACAAAGATGGCGTCAGGGTGTGATGTTGGAGGGTAAAAAAACGCGATCGGCGCAAGTGCGTCTAAGAGAAAGTTTGGCAGATGAAAGCTGCCTAGAAATTATTTTAAAGGAGGGAAAAAATCGTCAGATTCGCCGTGTAGCGCAACTGCTGGGATATCCAGTGATTAAGCTGCACCGCACAGCCATAGGTCCAATTCAATTAGAAAAGCCCGGAGAACCTTTATTAGCTGAAGGTTCATATCGTTCCCTAAAAGATGATGAGATTCGCTTTTTGCAAGAGCAAATTAAGCACATACCTATTAATGATTCAGCTGGGTTTAGGAGTATCAAACAATCATGAAATGGCAAAAAAGCAAGGATGATAATCAACCAATAGTTTCTGCGGATCAATTACGAGCCGAAAAGTTAGCAGAATTGGGTGGTCAACTTTGGGTAAAGCGTACTGAACAAAATTTATCCTTGGATGAAATGGTCGTATTAACCATGATTCCCCGTCGATTGTTGCAGGCGATCGAAGAAGGTAATTTAGATGATTTGCCAGAACCAATTTATATTCGCGGTTTAATTAGGCAATTTGCTGATGCACTGGGGTTGGATGGAGCGGAATTTGCTCAGACTTTCCCCGTAGACTCAAATCGGGTTAACCTGACACCTGGTTGGAAACCTACACCCTTCGGTCAACTGCTGCGTCCTTTTCATCTTTATGTGCTTTACATTGCTTTGATTGTCTGTTCTGTTAGCGGATTGTCTCAATTATTGAATAATGCCGCTATCGAAGCGAACAATAGCCAAAGCACCGAAAAAGCACAAATTAAGCCGAAACAAACACCTACTGTGCAAATTCAACCTGTTAGCAATATCAGCAGTAACGGACAGGCAGTGCAGATTGGTGTCACCTTAAAGGAGAAATCTTGGATTCGCGTAGTCGCTGATGGCAAAACTGAATTTGAGGGGGAATTGCCCGAAGGAACTCAACGCACTTGGAAAGCTCAAGATCAACTGACAGTCAAAGCCGGCAACGCTGGGGGTGTGTTGGTAAGTGTCAATAAAGAAGAAGCCAAGCCAATGGGAGATCCTGGGAAAGTCAAAGAAGTCATAGTTGCTGCCAAGGCAGGGACTTGAGGAGAGGGGGAGGGGGGGAGGGGGAGATGGGGGGATGGGGGGATGGGGAGATGGGGAGAGGGGGGGATGGGGAGATGGGGAGAGTATTAAATTTTGAATTCTCCTTGTCTCCTTGTCTCCTTGTCTCCCTTGTCTCCTTGTCTCCTTGTCTCCTTGTCTCCCACTCCCCCACTCCCCCACTCCCCCACTCCCCCACTCCCCCACTCCCCCACTCCCCCTATCTCACTTCGTCTGCGGGGCGCGACCGTAGATTGTGGTGAGATTTTTCAGCTTTGATCTTAATTCATGGGTTAAAGCTTCTGATTGATATCGCCATTCCCAATTACCTTCGGCAACACTAGGCTTATTCATCCGCCCTTGGGTATCTAACCCGAAAATATCTTGTAAGGGGATAATTGCCTGATTTGCTACAGAACTCAAGGCAAGTCGAATTAAATCCCACTGAATGCCTTCATGACTGACAGAACCTAAATAAAGCAACAAGTTTTGCTTTTCCCAGTCCGACGCTTGATTGAACCAGCCTACGGTTGTGTCGTTGTCGTGAGTGCCGGTGTAAACTACGGCGTTGCGCGGGTAATTGAACGGTAAAAAGCCATTACCAGGATCGGAACCGAAGGCAAATTGCAAAACTTTCATGCCGGGAAACTCAAATTTGTCGCGCAGCGCTTCTACTTCTGGGGTAATTACTCCTAAATCTTCCGCCAAAACTGGCAGCTTGCCCAATTTCTGTTTGATTTCCTGAAATAATTTGTCTCCTGGGGCTTTGATCCACTCTCCATTCATGGCTGTTTGTTCGCCTTGTTTCACAGCCCAGTAAGCTTCAAATCCGCGAAAGTGGTCAATGCGAATTATGTCTATGTAATCCAGCATTGCTTCAAAGCGCTTCACCCACCATTTAAAGTTTTGTTTTTCTAATTCTTCCCAGTTGTAAACTGGGTTGCCCCATAATTGACCGGTGGCGCTAAAGTAATCTGGTGGAACTCCCGCCATGAGTGAGGCTTCTCCTGTCTCTTGATTTAAGCAAAAAATATCAGGATTAGACCAGACATCAGCGCTGTCGTGAGCTACGTAGATCGGGATATCACCGATAATTTCAACATGGGACATATTGGCATAGTTTTTGAGTTCCGACCACTGGCGGAAAAATTCAAATTGGATGTATTTGTAATAAAAAATCTCCGCCTCCATTTCTTGCCGCACTCGATTTATTGCTTCTGGTTGGCGCGATCGCACTTCTGGTTCCCAAGTATGCCAGCTTGCACCCCCCTTAGCATCTTTCAACGCCATAAATAAAGCGTAATCATCGAGCCAAAATGCTTTGGTGTCGCAAAAACCCGCAAATTCTTTATGCTGTGTCGGTGCTGCTTGGGTTTTAAAGTTCTCGCAGGCTTTCTTTAACAGCCCAATCTTAAATGGTACAACCTGCCCGTAATCTACTTTATTCGGATCAAATCCTGGTAAATTATCAAGGTCTTCAGGGGATAGCAAATTTTGCTCTAGCAGCTTTTGGGGGCTGATGAGTAGAGGGTTTCCTGCTAATGCTGAATAAGAAGCATAAGGAGAATTACCGTAACCAGTTGGTCCTAATGGCAAGACTTGCCAGTATTGTTGGTAACTTTCTCTCAGAAAATCAATAAAGGCGTAAGCTTCTACGCCTAAGTCACCAATGCCGAATCGACCGGGAAATGACGTGGGATGAAGTAAAATACCGCTGGATCTCAAAAAAGGCATTGCTTTTCCTAAATTATGGGAAGATGCGATCGCATTGAATTTATCACGTAATAGTTGTTGGTTGTAAGTTGTAAGTTGTTAGTGGGCATTGGGCAATGGGCATTGGGAATGGGTAATGGGTAATAATTCTTTTTCCAGTCTCCATACCCCATGCCCCACTAACCACTATCCACTACCCACTAACTCCTAACCATGTCTTACCGCAATCCGGCTCCGACAGTTGATATCATCATCGAATTGGTCGATCGCCCTCATCGACCAATAGTGTTAATCGAAAGACATAATCCTCCTTTGGGTTGGGCGATTCCTGGTGGTTTTGTCGATTATGGGGAATCTGTGGAAGTGGCAGCGCGGCGTGAAGCGCAGGAGGAAACGGGTTTGCAAGTCGAATTAATAGAACAATTTCTGGTGTATTCTGACCCGAATCGCGATCCCCGTCAACATACGCTGAGTATTGTGTTTTTGGCGACGGCGATGGGGGAACCAAAAGCGGGGGATGATGCGAAAGGTGTCGGGATGTTTGAGTCTTGGCGGATGCCCGGTAATTTATGTTTTGACCACGATCGCATTTTGCGGGATTATTGGCAATATCGGCATTATGGGATACGTCCGAGGTTGGGGTAGGGGCGGGGTTTCCCCGCCCGTAGAGTAACGAACCGCACTCGTAGCGAAGGGCGCGTTCGCATAGCGTCTCCGAAGGAGAAGGAAGAAAGATGAGTAAGAAAGTTATTCGGACAGAAGAGGCATCGGCGCCGGTGGGACCTTATAATCAAGCGATCGCTGTTTCTGGTGAGTTGGTGTTTGTGGCGGGGCAAATTCCCCTTGATGCGGGTTCGGGGGAGATAATTGGGGCGGGGGATGTGACGCAGCAAACACAGCAGGTAATGGCGAATATAGAGGCGATTCTGAAAGCTTCTGGGGCGGGGTTTGATGACGTGGTGAAGACGACTGTGTTTTTAGCTGATATGAATGATTTTGCGGCGATGAATGCTGTTTATGCGAAGTATTTTGATGAAGCTACTGCGCCGGCGCGTGCGTGCGTGCAGGTGTCGCGTTTACCTAAGGATGTTTTGGTGGAGATTGATTGTATTGCGGTGATTGAGGGTTAGCGATCGCTCCTTTACAATGTTTCAACTTTGATCGTAAGCTGATAAAAACTCTTCACGCGAGATACCTGATTGAGTGCAGATGGATCTCAGTGTTGAAGCTTTAATTTGGGAGTGATTGGGCATAGTTAAGGGCGTTGTTGTCCCATCCTGATTGTCTCGCACCATAACAATATGCTCGCGCTCCCTCAAGATAATAAATCCAAGTAATTCTAGTGTCCTAATTACTTTAGCTTTAGGCGCATCTACAGGAAATTTAGCCATTAAATAGACACCTCAGCCTCAGCGACAAAGGCTTCTAGAACTACTGATTCTTGTTCCAAAACATCATTACCAAATGTCTCAATATGGGAACGGATAGCAGATTTCACATCAGCTAATGCTTCCTCATAGGTGTTGCCTTCACCAACTACAACTCCTTTGATCCCTAAAGGATAGGCTATGTAACCATCGGAATGCTTTTCGACAATAATCTTGATTGGTGTCATAAGTTTTCTGTTTTGTCAAACACTGTTTGGCAAGGTTTGGGGAAAATATTATTTTAGGACGTTTGATTAAGTGCGATCGCTCTCCAAATTTGGGAATACTTACTTTAGTAAACTCAAGGGAGTAAGAAAAATGGCAGACAATCGAATCAGTGCGAATCTTTCTGCAACAGATCGGCTGGCAGTAATGGATGCGATCGCCACTATCCGCGAAAAGTTACCGTTTTTGGTTGATTTGACAACGGAAGACCGTCGAACGATGCTGAAGATGGGAGATAAAAGTCGGGCTTTTGTCAGCAAAGCTTTGGAAGTAGCGACACAGAACCCGGAATTTTTGCCTCGTTCTTTTAATGTCGAAGAAATGCGCCGAGATTTGGCGCTGTATGAGGCATTGTATCCAATTTTGCTTTCTTTAACTCAACTGCAAGAATTGGTAGATGACACTTATATAGCTATTGGTAGTGAAGCGTATGCAGCAGCGCTGGCTGTTTACAATTATGCCAAGGCTAGCGGTGACGTGACTGGTTTAGATGCAGTCATTGATGAGATGGGACGCAGGTTTACCCGTCGATCTAAGAAAAAGCAACCTGAAACTTCAGTCAACTAAAGCTGGAAATAAGCGCTTTGTCGAAATCAATGTAGCCAACAGGGTGAAGTCTGAGGCTACACAAATCAAGTTTGCCTGCGCGGACTATCAATTTAGGATCATTTTTAGCCTGCGTGTGCCTGGTTCGTTCGTATAGCCCCACCCTTCTAGGGTGAGGGCTTTTAATTTTATATAGCCGTTCTTAGTTGGATGCAATACAAAATTCTATCGTCGCGTGTAGGGGCACGGCATTTCCATCCCCCTACGAGTGTATTGGACTCAACCAATAACCGCTATATGTCAAATACTAATGTTTGAGCTTCAGAAGGTCAACATTGAGCTTCAGAAGATCAACATTGAGCCTCAGAAGGTCAACATTGAGCTTCAGAAGGTCAACATTGAGCCTCAGAAAGTCAACATTGAGCCTCAGAAGGTCAACATTGAGCCTCAGAAGGTCAACATTGAGCCTCAGAAGGTCAACATTGAGCTTCAGAAGGTCAACTTCGAGCCTCAGAAGGTCAACATTGAGCTTTTGAGGAGCGATACCTACGGTAAGCTACGAAGATCGCACTTCAAAATAAATCATTAACGTTGACATTAGCTTTTGGGAATATCTACTAAGTACAGCTTTGCATTAATTTCTAGCGTTTTGAAACGCAGAGGGACGCAAAGTCAGCGCAGAGTAACGCAAAGTTTTTCTGAAATTAATAGCGCCAATTCTCCGCGTGCCTCTGCGCTTACCTCAGCGCCCCTTTGCGTTTAAATTTCAACCCTCAATTAGCCCAGTCTACAAATAAATTTGTTTAAATCCGAAATTTAAAGTGCGTAATTAGTAGCTACAGTGTAAGTAATTCCACCTCCAGCCCAAACAGAAGTGAATAACCCACAAAAAAAGCCCAAGAGCTTACAAGATATCCTCCAGCAACGGCAGCAATCAGGCTTTGTCGGGCGTGAAGAACAAGTTAGCCTGTTTCGTCAAAATCTGGACTTGTCTCTAGAAGACTCGCGCAGGCACTTTCTGTTTAATGTTTGGGGTCAAGGGGGTGTAGGTAAAAGCACACTGTTACGCCAGTTTCGCAAAATCGCGGAAGAAGCGAAAATGATCGCCGCTCATACAGATGATAGTGAAAAATCTGTCCCTGAAGCTATGGGTCGTCTGGCTGAACAGTTGGAACAGCAAAATCATAAACTGCCGCAGTTTACCGATCGCTACAAAGTTTATCGTCAGAAGCGGCAAGAATTAGAAAGCGATCCCGAAGCACCTCAAGGATTTTCCGCTTTTGTGGGCAAAACTGTGGCAAAAACAGGTGTGCTATTAGCGCGTCGAGTTCCGGTTGGGGGGGCTGTATTTGACTTTATAGATGAGGATGCTGTAGCCTCGCAAGCTGACGATCTGTTTAACTGGCTGAAAGAAATGCCGTTTATTGAAGAACGTACTGAGGGCTGGGCTTATCATGAAGTCGTCAAAACGCAAATGCTCCGCCACAAGCGTCTTTCCTCTCCGCAAAGTTGGGCTGACCTTCATGGCAAGTTAGCAGAATATTACGACACCCTGCGAAATAATCTGCAACTGAATGAAGAAAAGAAACAGGGCGATACTACTTGGCAAAGTCACGCTCTAAATGTTTTGTATCACGGCTTATGTCAAACACCCCACAAAAGTTTGCCTGTAGCTCTCAATGATTTCCTTCCTGCTCTCGACAATCAACGCTCTTTTGGTTTGCATTGGGCAGAAACGATGGTGCAAGCTGGTAAAAATGGGGATAATGCTGAAATTCAGCGGTGGGGAGAGCAGCTAGTCAATGGGTTAAAGGCTTATAAAGAAAAACGTTATGAAGTTGCTGTGGGAATGTTTACAGCACTGCTAAAGCATTCTGATATTCAGTCTCAGTCGCGATCAATTGCTCTAGGTTGGCAGGGTAACATTTACCGCTGGATGCAGCGCTACGAAGAAGCTCTTAAAAAGTTTGACTGTGCCATTGAACTTAATCCTAAACTCGATTGGGCGATCGCACGTCGAGCTCTAACTTACCACTTGATGGAGCGTTACGAAGAAGCTCTCAAAGACTTTGACCAAGCTATTGCACTTAATTCTAAACTCGCTTGGACGCTCGCAGGTCGAGGTGAAACTTACCGCCTGATTAAACGTTACGAAGAAGCTCTCAAAGACTTTGACTGCGCTATTGAACTTGATCCCAAATACGCGTGGGCGATCACAGGTAGAGGTCAAACTTACCGCTCAATGAAACACTATGAAGAAGCTCTCAAAGACTTTGACCAAGCCATTAAACTTGATCCTAAACTGGTTAGCGCGATCGCAAGTCGAGGTGAAACTTATAACTTGATGAGACGTTACGAAGAAGCTCTCAAGGATGTTGACCAAGCCATTGAATTAAATCCTGAATACGACTGGGCGATCGCCAGTCGCGGTGAAACTTATCTAATGCTGAAGCGCTACAACGAGGCTCTTGAAAACTTCAACTGTGCTATCAAGTTAAAACCTGATAATGATTGGTATCTTTACAGCCGAGCTTTAGCCTACCAAGGTCTTAACCAAGTAGACAAAGCACGGGTTGATCTTAATAATGCCACCAAACTTGCTCAACAAACTTACCAAAAAGATGCTAAAAACTGGCGCAATACCTTGAATCTCGCTCTTTACTATTTAATTGGTGGAAATGTTGAACTATCACAGCGCTTGTATCAATATGCTGTATCCAGCCATGCACCCTTAGAGCGTATCCGTGAAGCAATTCGTGACTTAGAGGACTTTTCAAGCATCTTCCCTGAGTATATCGAAGCGCAATCTATGCGAAAGTTCTTGCAGTCTTCGCTGAGGTGAATTTTTCTCAACATATAGGCGCTAACCCTATCTTTGTGGCGCAGATTAAATCTCCGATATTAGCCCCTGTGCCCGAAACCAATGGATGTAACCACACTGTTCACACACTAGGCAAGCTGCGCTCTCGTCAGCCCAAGCCAAATTGAAAAACTCACCCCCCGAGGTGTTCAATTTGAAACGATGCAAAGAAAAATATTCATGCCTACAAAACTGGCAGAATATCTGTTGCCCCGATAGCGAGTATCTTTTCTTCACAGGTTCACGCAAGTATATCCTTATAAATTCTACTATACATGCTCCAGTGGCTTTTGGGAGAGCGAAAACACTGTTGCTGGGTGAGTTTGATGGCTGTTGCATTAATTAAAAAGAGCGATCGCAATCTCTTCCCCACTCTTCACAAATAATATTGTTAAAAATTTAGCCGCCAACTGCATCAGTTAATTTAAACTACACCTATATCAGGATGACGGCTGCTGAAGTTAAACAAGGAGAATCACAATGACAGTCAATTCCAAACCAACATATTTCGCGCTCGGTGACTTTTACACCTTTCTCGCTACCGGGGAAGATACCGATGGAAAGTATTCTCTCACCGAGATGATGCTACAACCCCAAAGCGTTGCACCAGCCCACATTCATGACAGCTATGAAGCGCACTATGTTCTAGAAGGAGAAGTAGAATATCAAGTTGACGACAAAACTATCGTCGCCACTCCCGGAACTTTCCTTCAGTTTCCCATCGGACAAGCTCACGGCTTTAAGAACGTCACTTCACAACCTGCCAAAATCTTGGCTTTTCTGACACCACCAGGAGGTGAGCAATTCTTTGCAGAAGTCGGGCAAAAAGTCAACCTCCCGATGAGCGAAGAAGAAAAGCAGAAACTTTTGGTTCCCCCTATTGCCGCTGACTTTGAAAAAGCTGTGGAACTGGCTGTGACAAAGTATAGGGTACAATTTGCTCCACAGCTTTAAGGAAGAAATTTAGAGGTTCGCGGAGTTTTTATTAGGGTGCAAGCGATCGCTTTTAATGTCTTTCAGTCGTCTTTTTGGCAACCTACATAGAAAAATGCAGTACTTTAGTCATGCATAAGTTGTGACAAAAGTCCAATGAAATAATCTTGATAAATTTTTATACTGGCAGTGTAGAGTTCATTAAATCAAGTTAAGCACTAAACACCCAACTTATCTGCAAATAGGGGTTGGGTGTTTTTTTGGTATTAAATGCGCTTCGGGTGCGGTAGCCCCGAAGAAGGCGATCGCGCATTGTATGTGATTTGTCGGACATGATATATTTTTTTCCCAAACAGAGATAGCTTGGGAATGCTTTTAGCGAATAGTGATTGTAGATATTACCACTTCCCTTTGATTTTCTATCTTGTCAGCAAAGTGTTTGTCGATAAGTGCGGGAACTTGGGAAGCTTGAATCCGACTGTAACGGGTTTTATCTGGCATAACTAGATTTGGACCAGCTTTACAATTTTTCATACAGCCAGTGCCTTTGATGGTAACTTCGTTTGATAAAGAGCGATCGCTTAAAGCTGATTCCAACGCTCGACAAACTCCATCACCACCGCGTTTCATACAATCCGACTTTTGACACACTAATATAGTAGCTTTCGCGGGTTTTGCTTTCTTATCACCAAAAGAAGACACCGCAACAGCTTCCCCCCCTGTCCCCCTGTCCACGCCAGTCGCCTCAACGTTCGTGACCTCCGCACGGCGCTGGCTCCCCTGTCCCCCTGTCCCCCTATCTCCCCCCGCAGCCATCACCCGCGAGGCTTTTAACTTAACTTCGCCGGTTTTCAAATCTAAAGTTTTCTCACCCACGACTTGCAGCCAAGTGCCTTTTGGTAACTGCAAGTTAAAAGCAGCTCTTAAATCTTTAGCTAATTTTACATAACATTCACCCTCAGCAGTCGCCAGCAACAAGCCTTTGAGCTTATAGCCATCTTTGATTACAAAATCGAGAAATCGTCCTTCAAGGCAAAATTTTGATACCTGGTTTTTATCAAATTTACTCATGATTTTCATCACCTATTTTCAATTGACATATAATATCAAGCTTTATTTTGCCAACAATCCTCAAGAGTGTAAATCATCTCTTGGCGGGAGATTGTGAATTGTCGGATCACACTCCAGAGTTGAATAGCTGCCGTAACATTGCCGATTTCAACTTTCAATGGCTGATTAGTCTGGCAACAACAAGGAATATCCAGCTCTTGCAAGCGTTGATAAACTTGCCAGCGATCTACCCAATTTACCTCAACAGTGTGCTGTCCTTCGACTTCTGAACTGAACGATTTCAAGATAATTGCCCTCCAAGTGCTACAGCAATCGCACTAACTATGCGAGTGTACTATTTTGTTATTGAAAATGTTGAAAGTTTAGCCTCTTAGATAAGAATAACCCAAGTGCAAATCATTCTCATCAAAAATCTAAAAAAAAATTAAATATTTATCATAAAGGACGCACAGCGCTAGTTTGAGCGCCTAACGACTGGGGTTGTAGGATTTTGGCTTGCGGAATATTAGTATGAAATACCTGATTTCTCGAACGAGACGTTTTCATCGAAATTTACATACTATATTTTGCTTTTTATGTCTATATATCATGAGAAATATTCATTGAATTGCCAGAGCGATCGCCCCGAAAATTAATAAAACCGAATGCATCTTTGAGACTAAATTGATCGGTTTACTTTTATTTCTTAGATGTTAATATGTAGGGACAAAAGCAGCTTGCATCTATAACTGCCTAAAAGCGAGGGTAACAATGTCAGAAACGCAAACTATATTACGAAATTTTGGTCAGGTTTATGACAATCCCGTACTACTGGATCGCAGTGTAACCGCACCAGTCTGCGAAGGATTTAACGTTGTCTTAGCTAGTTTCCAGGCACTGTACTTGCAGTACCAAAAACATCATTTTGTAGTAGAAGGTGCAGAATTCTACTCACTACATGAGTTTTTTAGCGAAAGCTACGAACAAGTTCAAGGACACGTCCATGATGTTGGAGAACGCTTAGATGGATTGGGCGGCGTGCCAGTTGCTACTTTCAGCAAACTAGCAGAATTATGCTGTTTTGAACCTGAGTCTGATGGCGTATATTCTTGCCGCCAAATGGTAGAACATGACTTAGCAGCAGAACAAGCTATGATTAGCTTAATTCGCCGCCAAGCCGCTCAGGCAGAGAGTTTAGGCGACCGTGCTACACGGTATTTGTACGAAACAATTCTGTTAAAAACTGAAGAAAGAGCTTATCATTTGGCTCACTTCCTAGCTAAAGATAGCTTAACTTTAGGCTTTGTCCAACCTGCTCACAACTAACACGCTCATCATCTAGAGTCATCTAGCTTAGATTGAACAAAAAGTTGTCAGCACTTCTTCTTAAAAAAATATAAAACATGGCAGAGAGCCAAATATATAACTCTCTGCCATTTTTAATTTAAGTAAATATTAAAACACAATATTTAACGTTAAAAAATTTTTGCTTTAGCTAATTAATAAATATTTTTATTTAAGTCTAAGCCTTATTCTAAAATATAAAATTAAATGTTTTAGCAAAAAATTCCTTTAACTTGAGAAAAATTACTACTTTAAACAAAAATGATTTGCAAGAAACTGACAAATTTTAGCATCATAATTAAACAAATTTAGATACACAAAAAGGGGAATGGGGAATGGGGGGAATGGGGAGAAGGGGGGCTTCGGGATCCCCACGAAGTGGGGTTGGGGAGCCAGCGCTGTGCGGAGGTTCCCTCCGTTGAGGAGCCAGTGCGTTGCGGAGGTTCCCTCCGTTGTAGCACCTGGCGTGCGACTGGCGTGGGAATGGGGAGAGGGGGAGACAGGGAGAAAGAATTATTCTCCTTGTCTCCTTGTCTCCCTTGTCTCCCTTGTCTCCCTTGTCCCCCTCTCCCCCTCCCCCTCCCCTCATGTCATGAAACCTGGAGAACTTGATAATAAACGACATGAGTTAGGATAAAGAACCTTAAAATAATCAGGATTTCTATTCTCATATTGCAGAGTAACGACTATGCCCCGCCGTGACGATCTCAGGAAAATTCTACTGTTAGGCTCTGGTCCTATCGTGATTGGACAAGCTTGTGAGTTTGACTACTCTGGTACGCAAGCTTGTAAAGCGCTGCGAGAAGAAGGTTATGAAGTGGTGCTGGTAAATTCTAACCCAGCGACAATTATGACCGATCCGGAAACAGCCGATCGCACCTACATTGAACCGCTAACCCCAGAGTTAGTCGAAAAAGTAATCGCTAAAGAACATCCCGATGCCCTACTACCGACGATGGGAGGACAAACTGCACTCAACATTGCTGTAGCTTTGGCGAAAAATGGTGCCCTAGAAAAGTACAATGTCGAATTAATCGGCGCTAAACTTCCGGCAATCGAAAAAGCCGAAGACAGAAAGCTGTTTAACGAAGCGATGGATAAAATCGGGGTGAAAGTCTGTCCTAGCGGTACAGCCGAAACCTTAGAAGAATCAAAAGCGATCGCTCGTAAAATTGGCACCTATCCTTTAATTATCCGTCCAGCCTTTACTATGGGTGGCACCGGTGGCGGTATCGCCTATAATCAAGAAGAATTTGAAGAAATGGCACAAACCGGTATCGATGCTAGTCCCGTTTCCCAAATTCTCATCGATCAATCCTTACTCGGCTGGAAAGAATACGAACTTGAAGTTATGCGCGATTTAGCAGATAACGTAGTGATTATCTGCTCCATCGAAAACATTGACCCAATGGGTATCCACACCGGTGACTCGATTACCGTCGCTCCGGCACAAACCCTCACTGATAAAGAATATCAGCGCCTGCGGGATATGGCAATCAAAATCATCCGCGAGATTGGCGTAGAAACTGGCGGTTCTAATATCCAGTTTGCCGTCAATCCCGTAAATGGGGATGTAGTTGTCATTGAAATGAATCCCCGTGTTTCCCGCAGTTCGGCTCTAGCTTCAAAAGCTACAGGCTTCCCCATCGCGAAAATGGCAGCAAAGCTTGCTGTCGGCTACACCTTGGATGAAATCAAAAATGACATCACCAAGAAAACACCCGCCTCCTTTGAGCCGACAATCGACTATGTGGTAACAAAAATACCCCGCTTCGCCTTTGAAAAATTCCCAGGTTCCGAACCGGTGCTGACTACCCAGATGAAATCGGTAGGGGAAGCAATGGCGATCGGACGTACCTTTAACGAATCCTTCCAAAAAGCGCTAAGATCCTTAGAAACCGGTCGCGCCGGTTGGGGTTGCGACATCAAAGAAAAATTACCCAGTGGCGAACAAATACGCGCTCAATTGCGGACTCCCAACCCGGAGCGCATTTTCTCAGTGCGTCATGCGATGCTATTGGGAATAACTCTTGAGGAAATCTACGAATTAACAGGGATTGACCCTTGGTTCCTGGATAAAATGCAGCAACTGCTAGAAACTGAGAAATTCCTCAAGCGCACGCCATTGCAACAGTTGACAAAAGAGCAGATGTATGCAGTCAAGCGAGAGGGATTTAGCGATCGCCAGATTGCCTATGCCACGAAAAAAAGCGAAGATGAAGTTCGGACATATCGCCAACAACTAGGCGTGATTCCAGTTTACAAAACAGTGGACACCTGCGCCGCCGAATTTGAAGCGTTTACTCCTTACCATTATTCCACCTACGAAGAGGAAAGCGAGATAACGCCAACCACCAAGCCCAAAGTGATGATTTTGGGTGGGGGTCCCAACCGGATTGGACAGGGAATTGAGTTTGACTATTGTTGTTGTCACGCCGCCTATGCTTTGAAGAGCGCAGGTTATGAGACAATTATGGTTAACTCCAACCCGGAGACAGTTTCCACAGATTACGATACAAGCGATCGCCTTTACTTTGAGCCATTGACCAAAGAAGATGTCCTTAACATCATCGAAGCGGAAAACCCGGTTGGGGTGATTGTCCAATTTGGCGGACAAACACCATTGAAGTTGGCAGTACCGTTACAGGAGTATTTGCAGGGAGTAGGCAATAGGCAGTGGGGAGTAGGGGAAGAATCTTCACCACTCACCACCAAAATCTGGGGTACTTCCCCTGATTCTATCGACATGGCAGAAAACCGAGAGCGGTTTGAGAAGATTCTCAACGAATTAAATATTTCCCAACCGCCAAATGGTATAGCGCGGAGTTACGAAGATGCGCTGATTGTCGCCAAACGAATTGGTTATCCGGTGGTAGTGCGTCCTAGCTACGTGTTGGGGGGACGAGCGATGGAAATCGTTTATTCTGATACAGAATTAGAACGCTACATGACATTTGCGGTGCAGGTGGAACCGGAACATCCGATTTTGATTGATAAATTTTTAGAAAATGCGATTGAAGTTGATGTGGATGCGATCGCCGACCATACCGGAAGGGTAGTAATAGGCGGTATCATGGAACACATCGAGCAAGCTGGAATTCACTCAGGAGACTCCGCTTGTTCTTTACCGGCGATTTCCTTACCACCAGCGGTTCTTGAGCAAATTCGCACTTGGACGGTGCAGCTAGCGCAGGCTTTATCAGTAGTCGGGCTGATGAACATTCAATTTGCCGTGGTTGGCGCTCAAAGCTATTCTCCGCAAGTTTATATTTTAGAGGCAAACCCCCGCGCCTCGCGTACTGTGCCATTTGTTTCTAAAGCTACTGGGATACCACTTGCGAAATTAGCATCCTTAATTATGTCCGGTAAAACTTTAGAGGAATTAGGTTTCACTCAAGAAGTGATACCAAAACACATTGCCGTGAAAGAAGCAGTATTACCGTTTAATAAATTTGCTGGAACAGACACAATTTTGGGACCAGAAATGCGTTCTACCGGTGAAGTGATGGGAATTGACACCGACTTTGGACGCGCCTATGCCAAAGCAGAAATTGGTGCTGGCGAACGTTTACCATTAACAGGAACCGTGTTTGTTTCGATGAGCGATCGCGACAAATCCCCCGCAGTTGATGTCGTGAGGGAATTTATCGAATTAGGCTTTACCGTCATGGCTACACAAGGTACACGTAAAGTCCTGCAAGAGCATAAGCTAAATGTTGAGTTAGTTTTGAAACTCCATGAAGGTCGTCCTCACGTCGTAGACGCGATCAAAAACCAGAAAATCCAGCTTATCATCAACACACCTTCCGGGGAAGAAGCTCATACTGATGCCAGATTAATTCGTCGCACAGCCTTAAGCTACAAAATCCCCATCATCACCACCATCGCCGGCGCCAAAGCCACCGTCGCTGCCATCCGTTCATTACAAAACACAAACTTAGATGTCAAAGTCATCCAAGAGTACAACGCAGTTAGTTAGCGGTTGAGGAGAAGAGGGAAGCCAAATTACTTCCCTCATCCCATGTCCCTTCGTAAGTATTTGCAACTTTTAGTCATTTCGGTATCTGCCTCAACGGATACACTGCTCAAGTCGAGCCAGCCGCTTGCGGGGGTTCCCAAGGCAGCGCGTTGCAAAGCCAGCGCTGTGCGGAGGTCACGAACGCCCTCGGCGACTGGCGTGGGGTTCCCCCCGTTGTAGCGACTGCCGCCCCGTTGTGCGGACTGGCGTGGGAAACCCGGGACTGTGCAGGTGTCCTCCCCAATGCCCTTAAGTATTTTTCGGAAATTTTTGATGCGCGATCGCACTCAATTACAATAAACCGGGTTTTCTACTTAAACGCAAGGTGATAATATTTGTTGATAAATACCTAGTCATCAAGTCGATTTATTCAAAAAATCAACTTGATGCAACATTTTGCTGCTATTGGGTTAGAAGATGTCCTATCTTCTTTTTCTGCTTGCCTCAATCGCTAATAAACCTGCCTCGAAAGTGAAATTTATCCTATTTAGTCCCCACTCCCCTCTCCCCCACTCCCCCACTTCCCCACTCCCCCAGTCTCCACGCTAAGATTGTTAATTTTTTTTAAGCAATCTGAGGGACTTGTGTTGACCCTAGATAGATTTATTAAATGAGCCTCTAGAGAGCCTTAGGGAAATATTAGTCTTTCACTAAAGGAAAGAATAAGGAAATTTTATCGTGCCATCTAGTCAAAATATTCTCATAAATGTTACAATTATTAATACCTAAAAGATAGTAAATATGTTGTATTGGCTACCTTTTATCTAACTCTAGACACTTGCAACAAAGGAAAAACAATTGTACCTTCGTTGCAGTAAACAACTAAATATGAATATTATTACCAGTGTTGCTCCAGGCGTATAAGTTGTAAATTAGTTTCTGGGATTCTCAAAGATACTGAGTAACGCCGGCAATACATGCATTTATCATTTCACCCTACCGTAAAACCCACCATTACCAAAGAGTAGCGCCATGAAGACCGCTCAGACAGCCACAGACCTAGTGCGGACTTACCTGCGTGAGATTGGCCGCGTGCCACTCTTAAGTCACGAGGAGGAGATATGTTATGGCAAACAGGTGCAACGTGCAACTGCTTTGTATGAGGTAAGGGAGTCGCTTTTGATGAAGTTAGGTCATGAACCGACTTTAGAAGAGTGGGCAAAAGCGACAGAGTTAGAACCAGAAGAGTTGAACGAAGCGATCGCCATTGGTGAAATAGCCAAGCGCAAAATGGTAGAAGCGAATTTGCGACTAGTGGTATCCGTTGCCAAAAAGTACATCAAGCGCAACGTCGATTTACTCGATTTAATTCAAGAAGGTAGCATTGGGATGCAGCGCGGGGTAGAAAAATTTGACCCCACCAAAGGTTATAGATTTTCCACCTATGCTTATTGGTGGATTCGCCAAGCCATCACCCGAGCGATCGCCGAAAAAGCTCGCACCATCCGCCTACCGATCCACATTACCGAAAAACTGAATAAAATTAAAAAAGCACAGCGGCATTTATCGCAAAGACTAGGACGCGCTCCATCCGCTGCTGAACTAGCACAAGAATTAGAATTAACCCCCAAGCAAGTACGAGAGTATCTAGAAAAAGCTCGTCTGCCCCTATCACTCGATTTGCGGTTAGGAGATAATTACGATACCGAACTCGGAGAAATGTTAGAAGATCCAGGAGCTTCTCCAGAAGAGTTCGTCATGCAATCTTCTCTATCCTTTGACTTAGACCGTCTCATGGCAGACCTTACCCCACAACAGAGAGAAGTTCTCACCCTCCGCTTTGGATTAACCGATGGACAAGCGCTTACTCTTGCCAGAATCGGTGAACTTTTGAACATCAGCCGCGAACGAGTACGGCAAATCGAACGCGAAGCTCTAACTAAACTTCGCAAATCTAAAGCAAACATGGGTGAATATTTGGCGAGTTAGTTGTTAGTGGGCATTGGGCATTGGGCAATGGGCAATGGGCTTTTTGAATTTGGGTCAAAGGGTAAAGGGGAAAGGGAAAAGGGGAAAGAATTATTACCAATGCCCCATGACGGCAGGTGCTCCACTTGGGGAGACCCCAAGACCGCACTGCCTCCCCCATGCCCCATGCCCAATGTCCCATGACGGCAGGTGCTCCACTTGGGGAG
>NZ_JBPAOH010000063.1:0-40262 GCF_050875635.1 Tolypothrix sp. VBCCA 56010 | reverse complement strand
TGACTCTCACCTACATGGTCATTCAGTTGTCAAGGTTCTGTACCTTGCGGCTAATCCTCCAAGTCCTTGTGGGCTTTAGTTTCTAGCCAACGGATCGCACTTTGATACCTAAATCAACTCCTACAACATCGTGCTGTTTGATAGTTGGTTTGTGCTCTTGTTCATAAGCGAAAGCAATAAACCAGCTATCAGCTATACGAGATATTGTGACTGACTTGCATGTGGTATGCGGTAATCCTTCATAGGTTCTAACCCATCCAATTGTAGGCAGCTTAATTGATTTACCACCAGCAGGAATAGGTTTACCCCCAGCATCAATAGTAAAACAATCATGATAACCCTTCTTTTTGAAGTTAGGATAACCACCTTTACCGGAAAAGAATCTAGAAAAAGCGTCACCTAGATTATCGAAAGCATATTGAGTTATTTTTTGACAAATGCCTTTTTCTTTAATCCACTCAAACTCAGGTTTAACATGGTTGTTAAAGAACTTCTTAAGGATGTATTTATTGGGCTTCAATCCATCTTTAAACAAGTTATTCCAAGTAGCTAAACCCCAGTTATAGGTAAAGCGTGCAATACCTGCATGTTTACTCATCATTGTTTCTTGAGCTTTGCTTAACTTCAATTTTGTTTTAATGGATAGAAGCATTGTTCGACCTCTAATGCTACACTATTATTAGTATATCAATATATACAACAACTTGCCATGCCATTCCGGAAAAATCACAAACTAGGTTTCACGAGCGACAATCCGTTCGACAAAGACCCCGTATGCTTTAAAGTAGCACCCGGTGTTAAAGACAAGCTAAAAGCCGTCCCTGACTGGCAAGAGCGGCTTAGAGAGCTTGTTAATGAGTTAATTCAAGGTGTCGATAGTTGTCAATAAATGTCTGGGCTTGTCTATATTATTGGCGTCTTAGGACAAGCTCTTGCTAACGCCATAACGCACCCTACGCATATTTCTTGACTCGTGAGAATAGAAAGCGCCACAAGCCCGATTTATCGAAGAAATCGGGCTTCTCGTTTCTCAGGAATGATTTAGGATTGCCCGAGTGCAAAAGAAACTAAACAAAACGACCGCTCGACTGTTTGCGTCGAATCCCAATCACTCCTGGGCGCGGTGGTCCAGAAGGATTGCCCTCAATATTACTGGGCCAGTTACTGCCACGGGGTAGACTGCGTTTTTGAGTGAACAGAGTGCCATCCAAATTCAACATCTCAATATCTCGGCTCAAGGTTTGCTGAGGAGTGAATGGAGACTCTTCACCTGGGTGCTGTACGGAAATAATCAGTGTATCCCCGACGAAAGTAGGTCCGGTCATCTCACAACGTGGTGGTCCATAAGCAAAAGGTACAATTTCCCCAGCATCAGGACCACTGGTAGGAATAAAGAACAGCCAGTTATTGCCAAAAACTCCAATCAGGCTAGAAGTCGCAACATTGAAATTAGAATCATCCTGACTGGGCGAGTTAGCACCTACTACCCTATGGTCTATCCGTAATGGTTCTGGGTTAGCACCTGTGGTGAAACCATTGTGAGCTTCAGTAGACATATCAGTGACACCCCAAATGTTTCCCTGACTATCAAATGCCAAGTTATCTACGTTAGCAAAGCCACTTCCGGGTTCTGCCCCCGCTTCTCCACCTTTAGCAAATCGCTGCCAACGGAAGGTTGTACCTGTGCCATCGGCGCTATCTTCGGTAATCTTAAAAAGTTCTCCTGAAGGCTGTGCCGCGTTGACGGCAGAACTGTATTTGGAAACGATAAAGATTCGAGAATCCGGATATCCATCTCCTGATGAAGCACCATCTGTGTAAGCGATAAAGACTTCATTAGGATTTCTGGGGTTAATTTCCAAATCCTCAGGACGAGCAGTTGGTGTTGCTCCGGCAAGATTGGCAGCTAAAAAAGCATCAACCAGCACTGCACCCTGACTGGTGTAGAAATCTGATAGTTTCTTACCTTGGTAACCAGGCAAAGCTTCAGCTTCACCGTAAGAGGTAACAGCCCCAGTTGTGGAATTAGTAACTCGCTCTATGGTGACAACAATTGAGCCGCCATTTGCAGTTTGTCCTGCTATACCACTGCGCCTTGGTAGACGGGTATTACCATTATTAGAAGCCCGACCTAATGCAGCAATTTCTACTGAAGCAAGAGTTGATGGTGGAATCGGATTGGTAGGGGTATCTAAGTTTAGAGGAATCCATTCGCCCGTACCGTCAGAATTGTAACGGGCGAAATATAGAGTACCTTCTTCAAATAGGCGGCTGTTGCTTTTATCAGTGGGAGAAGTGACTGTACCAGAACTGATAAACTTCCAAGTGTGTCCGCCGCGTCGGTCATCACCCATGTAGCCGATTAATGGTTTTCCAGCTGACGCACGCACAGCGATATTTTCGTGGCGGTAACGACCCATAGAAGTGTGTTTGCGCGGGCGGAAAGAAGGGTCTGCTGGGTCGATTTCCACCATCCAGCCGTATTTTTCGCCTACCAAGCCAAATGCGGCTCCCGTGGTGCCAGCAATGTAACTTGTTTGGGTGCCATTGGGGTTGACTAATTCCTGAACTCCCACAAAAGAGCTTGCACTGCCTTGGAAGTTCTCCTCAGCAGTTAAGATGGTTCCCCAAGGAGTTGTACCGCCAGAACAGTTGTATCCAGTGCCGATGATTTTGTTACCCAGTCCGTCAGAACTGAGAGGAAAAACTTCACTAGCAGCAGGTCCAGTGCCAATTAGATAATTGTCGTCTCCTTTTTGGTAGCTCAAAGAACCCCAGGAGGTGACGTTTTTATAAGCATCACTACGTTGGCTGTTGATTCCTAAACCGGAAAGTCCGTGGATGCGTCGATTATTGGGGTCACGCACAACAGCAAAGCGTCCAGCGCGGTGAGACCAGCCCCCGTCTTGGCGGTCTCGGTCAGGATGGGGGACTGGCGAACCCGAAGGGTCTTTGCGGGAAATCCGCACGACAGAACCGCCGATGTTATACATGAATTCACCCAAGACTTCGATACTGGTTTTGTCTTCTGGTAAATTTTGTCCAATGACTAGAGAGTAACTAGTGGGGAATCCACTTAAACCACTGTCAGTTGTGAAACCGGGTACAGTCGTAGAAAATGGGTAAGAAATGTATTCGTGATTGTTCCAAAGGTAGCCGTCGTTGGGACTTCTGCCATTGATGGGAATAAAGCTGGTGTAGTCGCTGTTGTAACCAAAGTAATCTTCTTGGTTTGGGAAGACGCGATCGCCCCAACTCACAATTACATACCGTTCATATTCCGGTGGTACCACAACATCATCAAGTACGGTGTAGCTACTCAACCGTGCATCAGCAGACGCTTCTAATACGTCTCCTTGCTCAATTCCTGTTGGTAAGTAGTTCTTTTGCTGCGTGTAAATCGGTAAAGGATGGGGCAAACGCACTGGCGTAAATTTCAGGGGTTCAACCGCATCAGCAATGCCAAGATTGCTGCCAAACGGTTTTTTCCCAAAAGCAGGAGCCAGCACAGCCGCACCAGCACTCGCTCCAAAGAAAGCGAGTAGCTGCCTACGTGAAAATTTAGACATTGGACTGCCTCTTAATAGTAATAGATAGAATCATTAGCCTAAAAATCATTTTTTTTATCCTTATTTTGGATTTTTAATAGCAAATTTTTAACCATAAAATGGTAATAGGACTTACGCATAAAGACCAAAAAATGAACCACGTTCGCCCTTGGCGTCTCCGAAGGAGAAGACACGTTCGCGCAGCGTCTCCCTTAGGAGAAGGACACGTTCGCGCTTCGCGTCTCGAAGAGAAGGAATAAGAGTTGCAAAGGGTTTTTGCGTAAGTCCTGGGTAATTAATCTACATTTTATAAATAGATATACACCACCCATATTAAGGATAGTTTATCTTCCTTAATTCCTAAATCATATTGATTCGATTTCTAAATATATCATCCATAAATCAAATTTATAACTGACTTAGCATTGATTTTTAGAGGTTTTACCGTTTCTTATCGAATGATTAATGTTCTGTTAACCTGCAAATTATTTATATTGATTGTTTTACCAATTCTTATCGCCTAATTAATATGCTGTTAACCTTTGTATTATCCAATTGAGGGTATACGTAAACAAAAAAATATTTTTCAATCAAACTACAGTAGCTATCAAAAAATAAGGAATAACGAATGAAGAGAGTTTTTTCCACTGCTATTGCCGTAGTCGCAAGTTTGATACCTACTACCGCTAAAGCTGCAATTATCAATGGCGGCTTTGAAAATGGCTTTGACGGTTGGCAGAAAATAGGTGACTACAGATTAGAAACTTCAGCTTTTGGCAGCGAGACAGTAGAAGGAAACGTTCAAGCTTTTCTATCAACTGCTTTCAAAGAAGTTATTGGCGTTGATGGAAATGGAAAAGAAATTATAGGAGGAAATGCAGCTCCTGCCACTTATATTACTGGTGTTGCTGAAAATTCTTTAGAGGGATTTTTGGGTGTATCGCAATTCTTTGGAGATAACTTTCTAGCTGACGCAATTGAGGGTTCTGCTATTAAGCAAACTTTTACGGGAAAAGCAGGACAAACTTTATCGTTTGCTTGGAACTTCCTTACTAATGAATCGGTTGGCACTAATGCCAATCCTGATTTTAATGATTTTGCTTTCGCAACTGTTAGTAATAACTCTCAAAACTCGTTTTTCAAACTAGCTGATACTACCACAAACTTTTTAGCTAACGGTTCCAAAACCAGCTTTTTTGAAGAAACGGGATTTAAAACTTTTTCCTACACTCTGCCAACTGATGGAGAATACACTTTAGGCTTTGGAGTTGTGGATGTAGGTGAACCAACAGTTATTTCCGGGTTACTTGTTGATAAGGTGCAAGCTGTTCCGGAAACAAGTTCAACAGTAGGTCTGTTATTTTTGGGAATGGGAGCAGTTTCTGTGTTGAAGCGCAGACAAAAAAAATAGAATAACTTGAACTGGGGACTGGGTAGAGCGATCGCACTCAAAACATATCATCAAGCAAGTTAGTGATTTCTTGCTGTGCCTTTGAGCGGTTGTCATCATAAATCAGCAGCGATGCATAATATAGGAATCAAATGTCCTGATTGTGCATCTACTCGAATTAACAAGATAATTAGATTTATCTCGGAATAAGCCCTAAATTAGTCTGGTGGATCTCAATATGGTTTATCGTACTCTACTTGACCGTAGTCGAGTTTGATGATTCGGTCTGCCAGATGAAAATAGCGATCGTCATGACTAATTACTAATACTGTTTTGCCTTTATCGCGCAATTTTTGTAACAGTTGGGTGTAGAATATCTCTTTGAAAACTGGGTCTTGGTCGGCTGCCCATTCATCAAATAGATAAATCGGTCTATCTTCTAAGTATGCTGTGAGCAAAGCTAGCCTTTTACGCTGTCCTTGAGAAAGATTGGTGGTGGAAAGTTTGCCATTTTCAATTTTAACTTTGTGGTCGAGTTGCAATAGCTTTAAATATTCTTGCGCTTGAATATCTAAGTGAATATTTTCTAACCCTAAAAGCGTGTCGAATAAATAGAAGTCGGAGAACACGACAGAAAAATGTTGCCGATACCATTCTCGATTCTGTTCGTTAATTAACTCGCCATCTAAAGCAATTTCGCCGTTTTCGGGGATGTAAAGTCCGGTGATGAGTTTGGCTAAAGTCGATTTACCGCTACCATTACCGCCAACAATAAACACTAATTCTTGCGGATAAAATGTCAGATTAATCGGACCAAGGATAAAGTTGCTATCTTCAGTGTCTGTGCGGAAAGTGTGGGTAACACCGATAAGTTCTAAGCTGCGCCAATCAGACTTTATTGCAGGTGGATTTGTTGATATTTCCGCTCGATTAGTTAAAGATAAACCGAGAGATTCTATCTTTTGTAATGCAATGCTAGCTTTGCTAATTTGGGGAAGGCTGCTAACAATATTTTCCATTGGCAACATCAAATATGTAAAAGTTAAGATGTAGCCAGAGAGTGTTTGGGGACTGATGGTAAAAAGATTAGGAAGTGCGAATAATATAAAACCAATTGAGAAAAAAAACAGCAGTCTCCCCCAACTGGAAGTTGTGGCGAAAAAAGTTAAACCGCGAACATTGTGGTTACGAAATGTGGTAGCTGTTGATTCGAGTTGTTGGGTAAGGAAGACTTGACGCCGTTTGTAGTTTAGCTTGAGTTCTTTGACTCCTTGAGTGATGGTGCTTAAATGTTTAAATAGCAAATCTTGATCGTCACGCGCAAGGGCAAGAAAATGTCTTCCTCTTTTCAACAGCCATTGACAACTAGCGATCGCTACTACCGCAAATCCGACAACCATCAGCAATACTTGCCACGAAAGCCATGTAATATAAAGCGAGCAACCGCAAACGATCGCAATATCAACGCAGAAAAAAGGAATTTTTTGAACAGCATTGGCAACCGCTTGAACATCCTCGGTGAGGGTGGCTAATAATCGCGGATTTCCCAACTTTTCTAGATGACTTAACTCAGAAGCGAGAAGTTGACGACTCAAACGCATCCGTAATTGTAAAACTGCATTTTCAGATAAGCGAATCAGCATCACTTGAGAAATAATACTGGTAATTAAAGCAACCATCGCCAAGCCGACGAAACCCCAGGCGATCGCACTGAGGCGCGATGTGGCATCATTACTGGTAGCACGACTAATTAAGGCAATCAGGCTAGCACTACTACCTCCACTCAGTAAACCGGTGGTGATGGCGATCGCTACCATTCCCCAAGAAGAACGCAGAAGAAAGGAAATCAAATTCATGATTGATTTGGGCACTGGGCATTGGGCATGGGGGAGGCAGTGCGTTGGACGGGTCTCCCGGCTTAAAGCATCTGCCGTCATTGGGCATGGGGGAGGCAGTGCGTTGGACGGGTCTCCCGGCTTAAAGCATCTGCCGTCATGGGGCATGGGGCATGGACAAAAGACGTTATTTTACCTTCTGCTTTCTACCTTGTGCCTTCTGCATAGCTGCATAGCTGCCTTTACAAGCTTGATACTTCTTTATTTATGGTTCTATATTGTCTCTTAGCGGTAAGCTAGTGCAAATTAGATCGTAATCTTTAATCCAAAATCAAAAATCTCAAATCTAAAATTGGTATGACTGCTAATCTCAAATATAAAGAAAAGCCAAGTATTGTAGGAGAATTTCCATCCGCTGGTACTAAAAGAAGTTCCTACGTTCCCTTGCATCATCGAAATATTCTCTGTATATTTCCTAAGTACAGCCGCTCGTTTGGTACTTTTCATCACGCTTACCCGCTGATGGGTAATGTTAAGGCTTTTATGCCACCGCAAGGTATTTTAATTGTGGCTGCTTATTTACCTGAAAAGTGGAATGTGCGCTTTATTGATGAGAATATCACTTGTGCAAAACGCAGTGATTATCAGTGGGCTGATGTGGTGATTGTCAGCGGAATGCACATTCAGCAACCACATATTAATAAGATTAATGAACTTGCCCATCAAGAAGGCAAAATTACGGTTGTGGGGGGACCTTCGGTTTCTGGTTGTCCGGAATATTATCCGGAATTTGATATTTTAAATCTGGGTGAATTGGGAGATGGAACCGATCGCATGATTTCATATCTCGATCAAAACAGCGAACGTCCAACTGAACAAATTCGCTTTGAAACTAAGGAGCGTTTGCCTTTAAGCGAGTTTCCCATCCCAGCATATCACCTGCTGAATCTTAATGATTATTTTTTAGCAAATGTGCAATTTTCGAGTGGTTGTCCTTATCGCTGCGAATTTTGTGATATTCCGGAATTGTATGGACGCAATCCCCGGATGAAAACGCCTGAGCAAGTGATTGCCGAATTGGATATGATGTTGCAATGCGGGAATCCGGGATCGGTGTATTTTGTCGATGATAACTTTGTAGGCGATCGCCGCGCCGCCATGAAGTTATTACCACACCTGATAGACTGGCAAAAGCGCAACGGCTATCCGCTGCAATTTGCTTGTGAAGCGACACTGAATTTGGCTCAAAGTCCCAAGCTTTTAGAAATGATGCGCGAAGCTTATTTTTGCACAGTTTTCTGTGGCATTGAAACACCAGAAACAGATGCTTTGCAAGCTATTTCTAAAACGCATAATTTGAGTATGCCGATTTTAGAAGCGGTGAAAACTTTAAATAGTTATGGTATGGAAGTTGTATCCGGGATCATCATCGGCTTTGATACAGATACACCAGAAACCGCAGACAGAATTTTAGAATTTATTCGACTTTCCCAAATTCCACTCTTGACAATTAACTTGCTTCATGCCTTACCCAAAACACCATTATGGCGCAGGTTAGAACAAGAAGGAAGATTAATATTTGATGAAAATCGGGAATCGAATATCGAGTATTTAATGCCTTACGAACAAGTCGTGGAAATGTGGCGGCGCTGCATTTCCACAGCATATGAACCGGAATTTTTATATGAACGGTTTGCTTATAATATGGTGCATACCTTCCCCAACCGGATTAAGGTTCCTAATAGTCCGGCTCGGACTTCTTGGGCGAATATCCGCAAAGGTTTAACTTATTTCAGCAATATTTTGTTGCGAATAGGTGTGTTTGGTAACTATCGCTCTACTTTTTGGAAAATGGCAAAACCAGCACTAAAATCAGGTAATATAGAAGATTTGATTCATGTCGGACTGGTAGGACACCATTTAATTAAGTTTGCCCAAGAATGTGTCAAAAACGAAGAATCGGCTTCGTTTTATTCTCAAAAAATACGCACCAAAGTTCATAAATGATACTATAGTAATTTCAAATAAATAGAATATTTCCCGAATATTTTATGAATGCTATAGTCTGACTAGATGAATTGTGATTAACCAGGCGTTGCAATGTAGAGACGTTTGTAGTCAGGTCAGCCCTTATAACTTGGGTTTTCAGGAGTGAAGCCACTACAAAAATAGAACAATTAGTTACAAAGAAAGTACTACCAAAAATTCAGCTATGAAAATAGGAAGCGAAAATCACAAAGAACTTTTTTGCCGCAGCTTCATTGAAAGTCATTTAGAGTATGAACCAGAACGGCTTTTTTTGCCCCCCCTTGATACTGTAGCTCTTGAGAACTTGCGAAGCATTCCTTTTTGGAGAGAAGCACTTTCTACAGAACAAAAAGCAGGAGTGATGGTCAATGCTTTTGCAGATACAATCAGCGATCCTATATTACAAGAAGCGATCGCTCTACAAGCTATGGAGGAAGACCGACACGGTAAATTAATTAAATTTTTCCTTGATTACTACGACATTCAAATAGCCCAACCTGACAAACCTGTACTTCCTAGTAATATCAAAACAGCATTTATTGACTTTGGCTTTGGTGAATGTCTTGATTCGTTCTTAGCCTTTGGTTTGTTTGGACTTGCTCGGCATCATGCAACATACATACCACAACAATTGTTTAATATTTTCGACGCGGTTTTAAATGAAGAAGCTCGTCACATTATGTTCTTCGTTAACTGGGTTACTTACTTGCAAATTAAAGAAGGTCGAAGCAATTGGTTACGGGGAATTCATACTTTATGGTATTACAAAAGAGCGCTGGGAGATAAAATTCAAGCTTTTACTGGTGACAACGAAAAAAAACAGGAGGGTTTCACAGCAACCGGCGCTAGTAACTTTATGGAGAATTTGACTCCCCAGCTATTCTTATCAACTTGTTTGCAAGAAAATACTAGGCGAATGAGCGTATTTGATCGACAACTACTTCAACCCCAACTGATGCCGAATCTTGCTAAAAGTGCCCTAAACATTCTCAAATTAACATCTCGACATTAATAAAATCAACCATTATTAATGGTGATAATTTCGGCTTCTCTAGTGGTGTTAATCAAACAATTGGCGGATTTGAGGCGATCGCCGATTATCTAACTGCAACCGCTCCCCTATAAATAGATTAGGCAAGTGTGGTAATTTGCTATGTTATACACTTTCAAATAAACAGCTATGACCAAAAAGCCTTGGGATGCCCAGCTTGCTTACTGGCTAATTCAACCGCTAAAAGACACTTGGGTAAACCCGAATCATCTTACCACAGTGCGGCTCCTCACAGGGTTGGTAGCGGCTGTGGCGTTAGCAGTTGGAAATGCAAAATGGGCTAATATTGGTGCTGGGCTGTTCGCTTTATCGAACTTTCTCGATCACACTGATGGAGAATTGGCACGGTTAAGTGGTAAAAGCAGCGAATGGGGTCATCAGTACGATCTTCTTAGTGATGCGATTATCCACATTCTCTTGTTCGTGGGAATCGGGTATGGTTTGATGGACAGCGAACTAAGTTACTGGGCATTGGTGATGGGGATCGTATCTGGGGTATCTGTTGCTTGTATTTTTCACTTGCGAAACGAGATGGAACAGCAACTTGGTAAAAATGCCACCCAGCAACCGAATTTTGCAGGCTTTGATATTGAAGATGTGTTGTATTTATTTCCAATAGTCACTCTGCTGGGTGGACTTAAGTTGTTACTAATTGCAGCGGCAATTGGGGCGCCAACTTTTGCAGTATGGGTAATTTGGCAATTTTGCGTTTACTCGTTGCGTTCTTGATATTTATTTAAGCATTATTATATATGAAGCTAAAAATCGAACTCGATCGAGCGATCGCTGCTTTAGATAAAAACAAACTTCAAGCTGAGTTTCCAGCTCAAAATGAATTCTTGGTGGTGGAAAACTTTCTCCCTAACATCATCTTGGATGAGTTACTCGCTGTTTTACCATCCCTCAAAAAAGCGATTAACCGTAACTATATTCCCAATTATAAAAAGGGTGGAAGTATCAGTCACGAAGAGCGCTTACCATCGGTTTTCGTGTTTGTATTTCGTTGACTGCGAACGAAAGATATATAATCTCAGGCACGTGATTTAATTATGAAGGTATTGATATTAGCCGCCGGTGTTGGTAAACGCTTGGGTAAAGATGGGGAAAATCAACCTAAATGCTTGCTGAAATTTAACGGTAAATCTCTACTACAGCGTCATTTAGATTATCTACGTTATTGTCAAATTGAGTCAGTTGCGATCGTTGTCGGTTATCAAGCTGAGAAAATTCAAGATGAAATCACAGCACTAAAAGCAGAAAATTGGGTAACAACAATTTACAATCCTGATTACACCAAAGGCAGTATCATCAGTTTGGGGACTTTAAAAAAACACTTAACGGCTGGTGACGAGATTTTATTAATGGATGCAGATGTATTATACGATCGCCGCATTCTTGAACGACTGGTGAAAACAGAAATTCCCAACTGTTTCTTATTAGATCGAGATTTTGAATTGGGAGAAGAACCGGTAAAGCTTTGCGTCAAAGATAATTATCTAGTCGAATTTAGAAAAAAACTTGCCGCAAATCTAACTTATGATTTCGCCGGCGAATCAGTAGGATTTTTTCGTTTTGAGAGTGCGATCGCTTCTCGTCTTGCCACTATCACCGAAGATTATATCACAAACAAACGCCATGAAGAACCATTAGAAGAAGCAATTCGAGACTTGTTATTAGAAAATCCCCAAAAATTTAGTTACGAAGACATCACCGGCTTACCTTGGATAGAAATCGACTTTCCCGAAGACATTCAACGCGCTCAAAATGAAATTTTACCACACTTATAAAAATTTTTCGTAGTAAGCACTTCAGTGCTTAATAAGATAAGCACTAAAGTGCTTACTACCTTAAATACATTTTCATTCATTAGAATAAATGGATCAAATAGCATCACTCACCACAAAACAAAGTAAATGCGCTCAGTTGCGAGAATTGCTAAAATCGCCACAACTTGAATTTATCATGGAAGCACACAATGGAATTAGCGCTCGCATTGTGGAAGAAGCTGGATTTAAAGGAATTTGGGCAAGTGGATTAGCTGTTTCCGCTCAATTTGGGGTGCGCGATAATAATGAAGCGAGTTGGACTCAAGTTGTAGAAATGCTAGAGTTCATGTCTGATGTAACTCAAATTCCGATTTTATTAGATGGGGATACAGGTTACGGCAACTTTAATAATATGCGTCGTTTGGTGAAGAAATTAGAACAGCGAGGTATTGCGGGAGTATGTATTGAAGATAAGCTTTTTCCTAAGACTAATAGTTTCATTAATGGTAGTCGCCAACCTTTAGCTGATATTGATGAATTCTGTGGGAAAATAAAAGCGGGTAAAGATAGCCAAACAGATGCAAATTTCTCGATTGTCGCTCGAATTGAAGCTTTAATTGCCGGGTGGGATTTATCTGAAGCATTGCGCCGAGCTGAAGCTTACCACGCAGCGGGAGCGGATGCAATTTTGATTCACAGTAAATTATCTCGTCCCGACCAAGTGCTAGCCTTTGCTGAAGAGTGGGCGAATCGTTCTCCGTTGGTGATTGTACCAACAAAATATTACAGCACTGCTACCGATGTTTTTCGCAAAGCCAAGATTAGTTTAGTAATTTGGGCAAATCATCTGATTCGCGCAGCTGTAACTAGTATGCAAGCGATCGCCCGCGAAGTTCAAGCTAGCCAAACCTTAATTAATATTGAAGATGATATCGCCCCTGTAAAGGAAATTTTTCGCTTGCAGGGTGCAGATGAACTGCTAGAAGCGGAAAAACGCTACTTTAGCAATGGACGCAATCATACACGGGCGATCGTTCTCGCTGCAACTAGAGGACAAGAATTGCAACAATTAACTCAAGATAAGCCGAAAGTCATGTTACCCATTGGTGGTAAACCTTTGCTCAGGCTTTTGGTTGAAAAATTCAAAAAAGTTGCCATTAATGATATTACTGTCGTCGCCGGTTTCAAAGCAGAAACTATCGACGTTCAGGGAACTAAAGTTATCCGCAATGCAGATTATGAAACAACCGGAGAATTAGCTTCTTTAGCTTGCGCTTCTGCTCAATTTAGCGACGATATGCTAATAGTTTATGGCGATTTACTTTTTAGAAGTTACATTTTGCGAGATTTATTAGATTGTCCGGGAGAAATTGTTGCAGTAGTTGATTCTGTGATGAGTAATAAATCGGTTAGCGGTTCTCCTGATTATGCTTATTGTTCAATTGCCGATGACCTTTCTATCTTTGGACAAGATGTCAACCTTTTACATATTTCCAAATCTACGCAAACTGAATTAGGAAATAAGAGCGGAAGATGGATTGGGATGTTACGGTTACGCAGTCAAGGGAAACAATGGGTGAGTGAAGCATTAAATGAGTTGCAAAAACAACCAGATTTTAATTGTATGGGGATACCAGAATTATGCAATTATTTAATTGGGCAGGGTAAACCGATTAAGGTTCTTTATATTCGCGGTAACTGGCTAGATGTTAATTCTTTGGATGACCTCGATTTGGCTTTTCAATTAAAACAATGAATAAGTCAGGAGTTAAGAGTTAGGAGTTGTAGAGACGCTCCCCCCGCTCCCCCGCTCCCCCGCTCCCCCGCTCCCCCTAACCTTTAACTTTTTAATGATGATTCAAGCTGAGGAATTTGTCGAAGCTGCCCGCAATATTGGCTTTGAATGGTACGCTGGTGTACCTTGTTCTTTTCTGACTCCTTTTATTAATTACGTTATCAACGACGAGAAACTTACTTATATTTCTTCAGCTAATGAGGGTGATGCTTTAGCGACAGCAGCGGGTGCAGCAATTGCTGGGAAACCTGCTGTAGTTATGATGCAAAATTCCGGTTTGGGTAATGCAATTAATCCGCTGACTTCTTTAGCTTATATTTTTCGGATTCCACTGTTGCTAATTTGCACGCTGCGAGGCGATCGCCTATTACATGATGAACCACAACATGAACTCATGGGGCAAATTACAGATAAATTGTTAGAAACAATCTCTGTCCCTTGGGAATTCTTCCCCACCGCAGCAGCGGAAATAGAATTTGTGCTGCAACGCGCTACAACTTACATGCAACAACAACGCCGACCTTACGCTTTAATTATGCGTAAGGGAACAGTCGCACCTCATGCGTTGACTCGTTCTTCTATTCTTCATCGGGGAGATAGCGATCGCATTATCAAAAGCTTTTTTGCAGACAATCAACAACGTGTCTCTCGCTATCAAGCGCTAACTCGCATTGTGGAACTTACTGAGGAAAAAAATACTGTAGTAATTGCGACTACCGGATTCACCGGACGGGAACTCTTTGCAAATAGCGACAGAGAGAATCATCTTTATATGGTTGGTTCGATGGGATGTGCTTCATCACTCGGTTTGGGACTTTCCTTAGCACGTCCCGATTTAAAGGTAGTGGTAATTGATGGCGATGGTGCAGCACTGATGCGGATGGGTAATTTTGCTACCATCGGCGCTTATGGCAATTCTAACTTAATTCATATCCTTTTAGATAATGAAGCACACGATTCTACCGGCGCACAAGCCACCGTTTCTGCTAATGTCTCTTTCGCTAAAATTGCCGAAGCGTGCGGTTATGGTATCGCATTCGCAGGAGACGACATGAAGCTTTTAGATGCTTTATTTGCCGCAGATAGCAACACTAGACCAAAATTCGCACATTTGAAAATTCGTTCGGGAACCCTCAAAGACTTACCCAGACCTAATTTATCTCCCGAAGCTGTTTTACAACGCTTTATAAGTCATATTAATTCTAAATAGACGTACTCCCCACTCCCCACTCCCCCACTCCCTACTCCCCTACTCCCCCACTCCCCCACTCCCCCACTCCCCACTCCCCAGTAATGATTTTACTCAATCCGGGTCCGGTTAATCTTAGCGATCGCGTCAGAAATGCGCTGTTACGTCCTGATTTGTGTCACCGTGAAGTGGAATTTTCCCAACTTCAAAGCAGAATCCGCGAACAATTACTGCAAGTTTATCGGTTGGGAAGCGATCGCTTTGCCGCAGTTTTGCTTACCGGTTCCGGTACAGCAGCGATGGAAGCGATGGTAACAAGTTTAGTACCAGAAAACGGCAAGTTACTGGTGATTGAAAACGGCGTTTATGGCGAACGAATCGCCAAAATTGCCAAAATCTACAGAATTAATTACACCAGACTCCAGCATCCTTGGGGTGGTGAAATAGATATCAAAGCTTTGCTAGCACTTTTGAATGAAAATGACGACGTAACCCACCTCGCTGTCGTCCATCACGAAACGACAACCGGTCGCTTGAATAATTTGGCTGAACTTGCAGCAATTTGTCACCAACGCAACATCCAACTTTTGGTAGATGCGGTTAGCAGTTTCGGGGCTGAAGAAATCAACTTTGCCGATTGGGGAATCACTGGTTGTGCTGCCACAGCAAATAAATGTCTGCATGGTGTTCCCGGAACCGCTTTTGTCATCGTGCGACGGGATGCACTGACAGCAGACACAACTAAGCGCACTTTATATTTAGATTTGGTAACTTATTGTCAGCAGCAGGATCGCGGGGGTACTCCTTTCACTCAATCAGTACAAACATTTTACGCTTTAGCCGAAGCTTTGCAAGAAATGGATGAAGCAGGAGGTTGGCGTGCAAGACATGCACATTATACCAAACTCGCCAAGTTGGTTAGAAACGGGTTGGAAGAAATGGGAATTCAACCGTTACTTCCTCCAGAAAATTCATCCGTCGTGCTAAATGCTTATTATCTGCCAGAGGGCTTTAGTTATGACGAGTTCCACGATAAATTGAAAGCGCAAAACTATGTGATTTATTCTGGACAAGGGGATTTAGCAAAATCTATCTTTCGAGTCTCGACAATGGGAGCGATTACCGCTGCTGATATGGAACGCTTTCTAGCTGTTGTGAAACAGATTATTTAGAAGTAGGGTGCGTTACACTTCGTTAACGCACCATATTTATTCTATGGCGGTGCGTTAGGCTTAACGCCGCAGGGCGCCCTACTTAATGCTGATGAATCTCCCTCAAAGACTGATGAATCTCCCTCAAAGACTGATGAATCTGTCTCAAAGACTGATGAATCTCTCTCAAAGACTGATGAATCTGTCTCAAAGACTGATGAATCTGTCTCAAAGACTGATGAATCTCCCTTAAAGACTGATGAATCTCCCTCAAAGACTGATGAATCTCCCTTAAAGACTGATGAATCTCCCTCAAAGACTCTTTAATGAGGTTCTGATACTCTTTAATGAGGTTCTGATACTCTTTAATGAGGTTCTGATACTCTTTAATGGAGTTCAAAGACTCATTAATGGAGTTCAAAGACTCATTAATGAGGTTCAAAGACTCTTTAATGAGGTTCAAAGACTCTTTAATGAGGTTCTGATACTCTTTAATGAGGTTCAAAGACTCTTTAATGAGGTTCAAAGACTCATTCCTCGTTCCCATGCTTTGCGTGGGAATGCCTTTTTGGAGACTCTGCGTCCAAGGTTAAACGAGGCAGAGCCTCCAAACCCGTGTTACCAGGCAGAGCCTAGTAACAAGGTGTATGCCATAATTTTTATCTAGCAAAAAGAAATGCTGTAATACCAATTTAAAAAAAGAATGCGGCAGATCGGTAGGGGCACGGCAATGCCGTGCCCCTACGAAGAAATACCGCACCCTGTAGCGGATACACGCGGATATTTATACATTTTGTTTAGCAAAGAGAAATGCTGTAACTTCTTCCAATACTTTCAATCCTTGCAGGGAACCTCTAATTAAGCGAGTTGCAGCAATAGGTTGACGAATCATGCTTATAGCTAAAGGCAAAGGTTGAAGCGAACCATCAGAATTGATTGCTGATGTTAAATCAGGTATATCATGTTCAGAGTCATCGCTGACTACTCGCAGCATTGCCACTTCTACACCTGCTTGCTGAAAAAACTCTAAAGCTGCAAAACCTTCCATGTCAACAACATCAGCACCGGATATTTCGCTTAAATGCAGCTTTTCTTTAGCAGAACAAATTACGCGATCGCAACTCATCCCCTTCACCAAAGAAACCTTATCTTGAAGATGCGCGTAAAGTTCTGCTGTGAAGCGATCGCACTGCTGCACTTTCGTTTGATATACACATTCTTCATATAACACAATATCCCCTACTTTGAAGCGATCGCGCAAGCTACCACATAAACCCATCACCAGAACTTTCACCTGGGGATTCCACAATTTATCTTGACAAGTTTGCAAATATCTGATTGCAGCTTGACCACCTACAGGAATCGGTATTACATTTTGTTTCGCGGTTAAACCGCGACACACAGCCTTATACTCCGCTCCCTGAGGAACCACAATTATCGGCATTGTTGATTCAAACATAAATTTTCGTAGTCAGCGCTTCAGCACTCAATCACTACTCATACTCATCCCAACCATTACCATAATCTTGCACTCATGATTTTAATATGTGTTGTGCAATTTTAATTGCTGTCTTTGATACTTTGGGATTTGCAGATGCAAAACACAGCAAATATAAAGGGTTATTACAGGAATTACGCAATACAAGTGGGTTATCTGCAACTCCTGCAAATACTGTCTTTAATCGTTCGACAAAATACCGACTGATTGATTCAAAATTGGCTATCTTTTCTGTTTTATCTTTCTGTGAATAGTTCTCAATCTCAAACAAACTTAGTTGCTTATTTTGCGGTTCTACAGGTGCGTAAAAAATATTTCTCCAATCAGTTGTCCCAAATATTTTATCAAGCTTCTTCTGCCAGGATTCTTGAATATTTCCATCTCTGGTTAATAATCTATTAACCGCAATTCCCAATGGAAACAAATACCAAAGATCAATTGCTTGAGTTTGAGCAATTGCTTCAATTGTTGACCAAGGTATTTGCATTCCAAAGGGGTCTAAAAATAGTACGGCACGGCGTGTTTTCCAGTAATCTATACCTTGATTACATAAATTAATTAAATATAAATTAGCATCGCTATTAACTATAATAATGTCTTTATTTAGCTCTGGGAACTCAGTCTTGAGCTTTTTTAGCTCTAATGCTTTATTTCGGTCTTTTTCAATAAAAATATATTGGTGAAATCTTGGTTTAGTTTGAAGAGCAATTCGTGCCGAACCATCTAGAAATTTTTGTGTTTCTTGTTCTGCAAGTTCGGGAAATAATAGTAATTGGCTTTCTTGTACTTTTGATTCTGTATCCTTTAATTCTCTGTATCCAGTACCTGCAAAAGCATCTATATAAGCATACTTAAGTCCTTTATCTTTCAGTACATGTACGTAAGCTGGTAAATATTTGCCAACTCGATTGAGCTTTTCTTCAGTCCAATCACCCCCAAATATTTGTTTTGCCATAGTTGTACTTGTTAAATTTTATTCACTACATTCGCGCTTCATAAATTATACACAAAAGCAATTGTAGTATCTACAAAGAAATGATATAATTTAAACATTAAACGATCAAGTCATTAAATGTTTAGTAAATTTTTCAAATGCTATTATTTTTGTTAGTTTAATTGTTAGGATATCGAAGTGAGAGTATTATATGGTAGTTGTTAAAGGAACTGAAAAAGTAGTTAATCCACTTCAAAAAAGTGAGCTTAATAAAAAGGGACTATGTGACTACGTGATCAACGTTGCATCAGGTTGTTTGCACGGCTGCACTTTTTGTTATGTACCTTCAACACCAGCAATTCGCGTTAAACAATCGGAGTTAAAAGAAAAAGGGGTAAGCGACCCTCAAATGGATTGGGGAAGATACTTGTTTATACGTGAAGAAATACCAGAGCAATTAGAAAAAATTTTAAATCGTAAAAAAGCGTGGCGAATTACCAAAGAAGGTAAAGGTGTAGTGTTACTTTGTTCGGGTACTGACCCTTATCAAAATAAACAAACTGCAAGTATTACCCGGAGTGTAGTTGAAATTTTATTGAAATATAACAAACGAGTTAGAATTTTGACTCGCAGTCCATTATGGGTGGAAGATTTAGACATTCTCAACCACAAAGATGTGACCGTGGGTATGAGTTTGCCATACTTAGATGATGAATTAAGCCGCAAGATTGAGCCGGCTGCCCCACCACCAAGCGTGCGTTACAAAGCATTGTTACAGGGTGCTGCTAAAAATTGTAGATTGTACGTTGCGATCGCTCCCACTCCACCAACTATGCAAGGAGATGATTTTAAAAAACATTTAGAGAAAATTATGCACATCAATCCAGAAGTTATATTTTGGGAACCTATTAATGCCCGTGGCAGTAATGGTAAAAGAATGGTGGCAGCCGGACTAGATTTTGCTGAATCTGTAATGACCAAACAATCGTGGGCAGAGTGCTTTATTCGACAATGGGAATATATAGAAGCTGCTGCAATTTATGTAGGATGTCTTGATAAACTGCATATTTGGGTAGACCCTGGTTTAAAAAATTATGTCGATAGCGAAAAACTAAATCATTGGCTCCATAAACCAACAATCGAGCAATGGGATGATTTGCAAATCTCGAATTTTCACATCAAATCTAAAGCTAAAAAACATCACTCAGTAGTTTAAGTAGTGAGCGCTTCAGCGCTCTAAAGAACTTAAATGGTTCTAGTAGTGTTCCCAAAAAGACCGTGTAAGAAAGCACCCTTCGTGCTTACTATTGTAAGAAAGGATTCGCATTCCTGAGATGATTAATGTACGATCACTAATAATTCGCCCGTATGACGATTTTCCCAGATGATACCTCAAAACTCGAAATCCGCACGAGAGCGCTTTAATATTTCTAAGTTAGCGATTCAATATTCGTGGTTGACGCTCTCGTTTTGGATTGCGGTGACGGTAGCTGGATTATTGGCTTTCAGTTCTCTCAAATATGCTTTGTTTCCTGATGTTACCTTTCCGGTGGTTGTAGTGAATGCTTCTGCACCGCTAACTACGGCTTTGGATACGGAAGCAAAGTTAACTGTACCTGTGGAAATGGGTTTGCGTGAACTTCCCGGACTTGATGATATTCGCTCTTCGTCATATCCCGGTCAAAGTGTGGTGAGTTTGTCTTTTGATGTTGGTACGAATTTGGAAAAATCGACGAACGAAGTCGAAACTAGATTGAAGCAGGTAAGTTTGACTGAGCAAGCAAGTTATAAAGTTATTCCTTTAAATTTGAATGAGTCGGCAGCGATTAGTTATGCTGTTGAAAGTGACGATCGCAATTTAACGGATTTAAGTAAACTAACTAAAGAGCAGATTGTGCCGGCGATCGCTAATCTCCCAGGAGTCCTAAAAGTCTCTTTATTAGGCGCACCTGTCGATATTACTCCAGAAGCTTCTATACCTACAGGGGGAGCAACATTAGTTAGGTTTAATGGTAAGGATGCTTTAGCATTTCAAGTCATCAAACGCGGTGATGCCAACACTTTAGAAGTTGTCAGTCTTGTAGAAAAAGAAGTCCAAAAACTGCAATCAACTCTCAAAGATGTCAAACTTACCTTAGCAGCCACCCAAGCAGAGTATATCCGCAACGCCACTCAATCTACAATAGATGCGTTAATTGAAGCGATCGCTCTCGCGGTAGTTGTCATATTTCCTTTTTTATGGAACTGGCAAGCTACCTTCATTTCTGCATTAGCGATTCCCGTTTCTATGTTGGGAACGTTTATTGTCATGGCTTTGTTTGGCTTCAATTTAGAGACGATTACGCTGTTAGCTTTAGCTTTGGTGATTGGTAGTATAGTTGATGATGCGATCGTTGATGTAGAAAACATCATGCGACACATCCAAGATGGTGAAAGTCCCCGTCAAGCTGCACTTTTAGCGACAAATGAAATTGGTTTGACTGTCACCGCTGCCACTTTTACAGCGGTAGCAGTTTTTCTGCCAATAGGTTTGATGGGTGGCACAATCGGTCAATTTTTCAAACCTTTTGGGATTACTGTTTCCGCAGCAATGCTGACTTCTTTGCTAGTAGCGCGTACTTTATCCCCAGTTTTGGCTCTTTACTGGCTAAAACGGACATCTTCACGTCCTCCTCGGCAAACTAGCAACATCGGCGCAAGTTTTAACCAATTGTACCGCGATTTACTTGGCTGGTCTTTAAACCATCGCCGGATTGTTATGGGTTTAGCTGTACTCAGCTTGATTGCAGGGATCGCGTTAATTCCCCTGATTCCCAAAGGATTTATTCCCAAATTAGATCGCGGTGAGTTTAATATTGTTTATACCGCTCCTTTGCCAAATGTATCAGAATTAGAAAAGCAAGGAAACGAGCTGTTAGGAAGCTTGTTAGGTGAAGAACAATCTCCAGTTTTTGATTCGCGATCGCGTATTTCCAATCCTTTAAATGATTCTCTCGAAGTTGCCAAGAAACTAGAAGAAGTAGTCAGAAAATCCCCAGCAGTACAAACTGTATTTACTACCGTCGGTTCTCGCGAAGGTGAGCCGAATAAAGGTACACTTTATGTCAAACTAAAAGATAAGCGGGCGATCGCTACTTTAGAATTGCAAGAGCAGTTTCGTACTTCTTTGCCAAATCTTGCTGGTGTGACTACCAGTGTGGAAGATATACCGTTTGTCGATAGTGGTGGTCAAAAACCGCTACAAGTAGCATTACAAGGTAATGACTTGCAAGCTTTGAATACAGCCGCAAAAGCGATTAAAGATAAAATAGTGAAAATACCGGGATTTGCGGATGTGACGGTAACAGGTGAAACAAATCCCCCAGATACAATCTTTCAAATTGAGCGTTTGAATAATCAACGGGTAACTTATATCAGTGCGAATCTGGGTAAAGAATTGTCTTTGGGTGATGCTACCGATAAATTAGTAGCGATCGCCAAAACGGTAATTCCTCCAGGTGTTACCTTAGATTTGGGAGGAGATTCTGCCAGCGTAAACACAGTTATTAGCAGTTTCGGCACAACTTTGGCAATGTCTGCTTTGTGCATTATCGCAGTATTGATTTGGCTATTTAGAAGCTGGGTAGATCCGTTAGTAATTGGCGTTTCTTTGCCGTTAGCGATTGTCGGTGCTTTATTGGCGTTACTGATAACTAAAAGCGATTTTGGAATGATTTCGCTAATCGGCTTTGTCTTTTTGCTGGGAATCAGCAATAAAAATGCCATTTTGATTGTAGATTATATTAACCAATTGCGCGACACCGGCTTAAACCGCACACCGGCGATTCTCAAAGCTGGACCCGTGCGCTTGCGACCAATAATGATGACCACTGCGGCGACAATTTTAGGGATGGTACCGATCGCTTTAGGATTAGGTGCAGGTTCGGAATTGCGATCGCCAATGGCTGTTGCGATCGCTGGGGGGATAATTAGTTCTACTGTATTAAGTTTGATTGTTGTGCCGGTGCTTTACACTCTAATGGATGATTTGTTTCCCCGCTTGAAGAAGAGGGGGGGAGAGGGAGAGAGGGAGAGGGGGAGAAATAAATGAGTGTTTTTGTTACAGGTGGGACGGGTTTTGTCGGTGCTAATTTGCTGCGGTTGCTGTTAGAAGAGGGATACTCTGTGAAAGCGCTGGTGCGTCCGAACAGTAACTTGGGAAATCTTCAAGGACTCGATGTAGAAGTTGTCAAAGGTGATTTAAACGACTTGAATTTATGGCAGCAAATGCAAGGTTGTCAGTATCTTTTTCATGTTGCTGCTCATTATTCGCTTTGGCAAAAAGATAGAGATGCATTATATCGCAATAATGTATTAGGGACGCGCAATGTTTTAGCAGCAGCAAAAAAAGCAGGTATTGAACGTACTGTTTATACTAGTTCGGTGGCTGCGATCGGTGCGGGTAAATTCGATCGAGTCGTTGATGAAACTTATCAAAGTCCTGTTGAGGAACTTGTTGGAGACTATAAGAAGTCTAAGTTTCTAGCTGAACAAGAAGCAATGCAAGCAGCTAGTAGAGGTCAGGAGGTGGTTATAGTTAATCCTAGCAGTCCGATTGGACCATTGGATATCAAACCAACGCCAACAGGAGATATTATTCTGCGGTTTTTACGGCGTCAAATGCCGGCATATTTAAATACAGGTTTAAATTTTATTGATGTGCGTGATGTAGCTAGGGGACATTTACTCGCATTGCAAAAAGGGAAATCAGGCGATCGCTACATTTTAGGACATCAAAACCTGACCTTAAAAGAACTACTTGACGAACTAGCGCAAATTACAGGTTTAAGCGCACCTCAACGTACTGTACCAGCTTGGCTACCTTTAAGTGTCGCTTGGGTTGATGAAAAAATTCTCGCACCTTTAGGTAAACAGCCTTCCGTTCCCTTAGATGGTGTCCGCATGGCAAAGCAACGCATGTACTACAATGCATCAAAAGCAGTACGAGAATTAAACTTACCTCAATCATCTTTGAATACCGCCCTCAAAGATGCTGTAAACTGGTTTGTCTCTCAGGGATACGTAAATTAGGGACTGGGGAGACAAGGGGACAAGGGGACAAGGGGGACAGGGAGACAAGGGGACAAGGGGACAAGGGGATAATGAGAATAATTCTTTCCCCCCCTCTCCCCCTCTCCCCCTCTCCCCCTCTCCCCTCCCCCCAGTCCCTAGTCCCCAGTCCCTAGTCCCTAACAATAGAGGAGTGATACGAGAAATGACAATTAACTTACAACAAGCAATGGATATCGGGAAGTATCTCGTAACCCAGCGTCTTTTAGGACGCAAACGCTTTCCTTTAGTCTTAATGTTAGAACCGTTATTTCGTTGCAACTTAGCTTGTTCGGGTTGCGGTAAAATCCAACATCCCACAGATATACTCAAGCAAAACCTCACCCCCGAACAATGTTTCAAAGCAGTGGAAGAATGCGGGGCGCCGGTTGTCTCGATTCCTGGGGGAGAACCGCTATTACATCCGCAAATTGGTGAAATTGTCAAGGGATTAATTGAGCGCAAAAAGTATATTTATTTATGTACTAATGGCTTGTTGTTAGAAAAAAGCCTGGATAAATTTCAACCTTCTCCTTATTTAACCTTCACTGTACATTTAGATGGATTGCGAGAATGGCACGATCGCTGTGTCGATCGCAAAGGTGTTTTTGATACTGCTGTCAAAGCGATTAAAGCTGCGAAAGCCAAAGGATTTCGGGTTGCGACTAACACGACTATCTTTGAAGGTGTCGATCCCAAACAAACGCAAGAGTTTTTTGACTTTCTGGGTACGTTGAATATTGACGGAATGACGATTTCTCCAGGTTACAGCTACGAATGGGCACCAGATCAAGAGCATTTTTTAGGACGCGAACAAACACGCGCTCTTTTCCGCGAAATTCTCGCACCCTTCAAAGCAGGTGACAAAAAATGGGACTTCAATCACAACCCGCTTTTTCTCGATTTCTTGACAGGTGAGAAAGATTATGAATGTACACCTTGGGGTAGTCCTAGTTACAGCGTCCTCGGTTGGCAAAAACCCTGTTATCTGCTAAATGAAGGTTATTACAGCACCTTTAAAGAATTGCTAGAAAAAACAGATTGGAGTGAATACGGTCACAAGAGTGGAAATCCTAAATGTGCAGATTGCATGGTTCACTGCGGTTATGAACCTACCGCAGCATTGGACGCAATGCAACCAAAAAATATGGCGCGATCGCTTGGTAGTGTATTAGGGATGAGTTAGGAAGCTTTGGATAGTGCGATCGCCTTTTAGTCCATTTTGATTTTGGTAGGGTGCGTTATCGCGCCGAAAGTACGGCACCGTCAATGATGTTCGGTGCGCGATTGACTTGCGTCCATAACGCACCCTACGCAACGCCTATTAGCCTTAGAATAAATTCTCAGGCTAATAGCGGCATTATTCGAGGGTTTTGAAATATGTTGGTAATGACAAGCTCTAGTGCGATTAGTCAAGATTAACTGCGACATTAACAAATTCTATTTTGTTTGATTAATTAGCCTTTAAGTGCCCACGACATAGATTTTATCAACAAATGTGTGTTGACCTTGTGTATACAGATATGTATACTCATTGTATGGACACAAGCGGAAATTGATGCAAAAGCAATCAGGTGAATCGGTGAATCGAAACCGTGATGTAACCATCAACATCCGGGTACACCAAGCGCAACGCGATTTAATAGATCGTGCAGCAGAAGCTGTTGGTAAGAACCGCTCTGATTTTATGCTAGAAACAGCTTGCCGAGAAGCTGAAGCGATTTTGCTAGATCGTCGGCTGTTTATACTTGATGATGATGAATTCCAGCAATTTATGGATCTTCTTGATGCACCACCATCTGCAAATGAGAATCTGCGGAAATTGCTGTTTACTAAAGCACCGTGGGATTGAGAGTGGTAGATGCAGCCTCCTCAACCCATAAAATTAGAGCACGATCTGAAAGATTTTGATTCAGGTAATCTTGAATTAGATGATTGGTTAAGAAAACGTGCCCTCAAAAATGAAGATAGCGGTGCTTCGCGAACGTATGTTGTCACTGTAGGGCAAAAAGTTATTGCCTACTATTGTCTCGCTAACGGTAGTGTAGTCAACACTAGTGCGCCAAGCCGAGTCCGACGCAATATGCCAGATCCGATTCCTGTGATGGTAATTGGGCGGCTTGCTGTAGATTGTAACTGGCAATCTCAAGGAATTGGGCGTGCTTTAGTGCGTGATGCCGTACTTCGCACATTGCAAGCAGCGACAATTGCCGGAATCAGGGCGATTCTTGTACACGCATTAAACGAAGAAGCAAAGCAATTCTACGAAAAATGCGGTTTTATCTCTTCGCCTGTCGCGCCAATGACACTTATGGTAACAATTAAGGATGCGTCATCGGCGCTGGGCATTGTTGCATCTAATTGAAAACCCCTATGTATTAGTTGTTAAAAATACAAATTGATTGCAAACGTGTAGGAGGAGTAACTTTTTCATGCGTTATTTGTGTATGCAGTTGATTTAGGGCTACTTAAATGATTATTACAAAGCATTCTCAACAGCTGCCGTGATAATTACGCAACAGTTAGACTAGAACCAACAGGTAATAATTAAAGGAATATATGATGAGCGATCGCGATTACACATTAATCCTTGACAAAAGCGGTAGTATGTCCACCCCAGACCAAGCCGGTGGTAGAAGTAGATGGGAAATAGCTCAAGAATCTACTCTCGCTTTGGCAAGAAAATGCGAACAATTTGACCCCGATGGACTTACTGTTTATGTATTTTCTGGCAGATTTAAACGTTACGATGATGTCACATCTGCCAAAGTCGCGCAGATATTTTTAGAAAACGATCCCGCTGGTACAACAAATTTAGCAGGTGTACTTCAAAACGCACTTGATAATTACTTTCAGCGCAAAGCTACCGGCAAAACTAAGCCTAATGGTGAGACAATTTTAGTTGTTACTGATGGTGAACCAGACGATCGCAAAGCAGTATTTGAGGTCATCATCAACGCTACCAGGCAAATGGAACGCGATGAAGAATTAGCAATTTCGATGATTCAAGTTGGGTCAGATGCCCAAGCAACTAAATTCTTGAAAGCTTTAGACGACCAGTTGCAAAGTGTCGGTGCCAAATTCGATATTTGCGACACCATCACCTTAGATGATATGGAAGATATGAGCCTTGCAGATATATTAATGAACGCAATTACTGATTAAGAAGCCCAAAGTCATTGCCCAATGCCCATTGCCCAATGCCCAATGCCCAATTACCATTGACTTAGGAGAATTTACAAATGCTAGATAATCGCGATTACACCTTAATTATCGACAAAAGCGGCAGTATGGCTACCCCAGATCAAAAGGGTAGCAAAACCAGATGGGCAACTGCACAAGAATCTACTTTTGCTTTGGCGAGTAAATGCGAACAATTCGATCCAGATGGTATCACTCTTTATGTATTTTCTGGCAGATTTAAGCGTTACGAAAATGTCACCGCAAGCAAGGTAACTCAAATTTTCACTGAAAACGATCCCTCTGGCACAACTGACTTGGCTGGTGTTTTAAAACATGCGCTAGATAACTACTTTCAGCGAAAATCTTCTGGTCAAACTAAGTTGAATGGTGAGACAATTTTAGTTATTACTGATGGTGAACCGGACGACCGGAAAGCGGTAATGAAGGTGATTATCGAAGCTTCAAGGCAAATAGATCGCGATGAAGAACTAGCTATTTCTTTCATTCAAGTTGGTACAGATGCTCAAGCAACCCGCTTTCTCAAAGTCTTGGATGATGAACTCCAAAGCGCTGGAGCCAAGTTTGACATTTGTGACACAATCACAATGGAAGATATGGAAGATATGAGTTTATCAGAAGTCCTACTCAATGCTATTAATGACTAAATATCCGTTTTACAGGATTTGAAAGATGGATTCTATTGATAAGCTATTGGCTGAACTGAAAGCTGAATATGATGAACCAGCAAAACCCCAACAGCCACCACAAACAAAAACATTCATCCAACCACCACCAAAATCGACATCTTTAATAGATAGTCTTTTGGCGGAAGTTAAAGCTGATTTTGTCGAAAAAGATGCAGCCCAAGAGTTAAGAAGACAGCAAGAATTAGAACAAGAGCGAATTAAACAAGAAAAACTCAAAGCACAACAATTGCAGGCTTTGAAAAATCAAGCCGAAGATTGGCTGAAAAAGTTAGATCCATTTTCAGCAGAAGGACTTTGGTTTGAAAGATTTGCTGAAGGTTATTCTTCAAAGTTAGAGGCAGCGATTGAATATTTACAAACTAATGAATAAATTCTTTAATAAAAGTTAGCTAGAGACGTTCCACACCGAACGTCTGTACAAAAGTTAGGAGTGCGATCGCTCGCTCTTAATTTGACTTGCATTTTGACCCAAATAATGCTGCACTGCCCACTCATGCATTGCATAAAGAATCGGTTGGAGACTTTCTCCTAAAGGTGTGAGTGAATATTCTACCTTTGGAGGAATTTGGGGGTAAATTTCTCGATGAATAATACCATCTTCCTCCATTTCTCTAAGTTGCTGAGTCAGCATTTTTTGAGTAATTCCCGATAAAGCTCTTTGCAATTCACCGAAGCGTTTAACTCCAGGCATTAATTCTCTAATAATTAACACCTTCCAGCGTCCACCAATCACTTTTAGCGTAGTTTCTACTTCACAAGTCAGCCTGCTATAGTTTTCTGCTTCAGCTTTCATAGTTACTTTTAGGTAAGTATCTTACTTTTAAGTGCCTACTGTTTATATTAGCTTTACATGGTTTAAAGTCTATACGGATGCTCGCCGTGTATGTGGAGGTGAAAACCAAAATTGATCGGCAGCATGGTTGCAAAGGGCAAAAATGCCTTCAAATTTTTGAGGAAATTAATTAATGGCACATATCCTGCATATAGATTCTAGTCCTCGTGGCGATCGCTCTTTTTCTCGCAAGTTTTCTTATGAGTTCATCACATCTTGGAAAACCGCTCATCCTGATGATACAGTCACTTACCGCGATTTAGGACACAATCCCGTCCCCCATGTAGACGAATCGTGGATTGCTGCGGCTTTTTCACCACCGCAAACACGTTCACCCGAACTCAATCAAGCGATTAAAATTTCTGATGAATTAGTAGATGAATTTCTCGCGGCTGACCGCTATGTTTTCGGCGTGCCGATGTATAACTTTAATATACCATCTACCCTGAAAGCTTATATTGACCAAATCGTTCGTATCGGTCGTACTTTCCTTGTCAGCCAAGAAGGTGCTTTTCAGGGCTTAGTTTCCGGAAAGAAGATGCTGATTGTTACAGCTCGTGGTGGTAGTTTTACACAAGGAACTCCCACCGCAGCATACGATTTTCAAGAACCTTATTTGAAAGCGATTTTTGGGTTTATAGGGATTACGGACATTTCCTTAATTCATGTAGAAAACCTGAGTGCGGGTGATGACGTCCGCGAACAGTCTTTTACTCAAGCTCGTGATGCGATCGCTCAAGCTGTAACTTCTTGGTGAAAAAGCCCAACCGACAATAATCCAATTCTTCGCGTTAGTACTACAATTAAATTCTATACCCCTCTCCGATACGGAGAGGGGTTGGGGAGAGGTTCTTCAAACTTTCGTTTATATACAAAACAATATTCAAGCATACGCATGTACCCGTTGTTTTGCTCATCCTAAGAGTGAAAATTTAAAGGCATCTTTGGCTAGTCCTGTTTTGGAAATTGAAGGAGCAGCCAGGAAGGGGAGACTCGCAATAATTAACCAGCAAGCCAAAGGGGATAATTCCAGCAATACCTGCCGAAATCACCGATCGAGATGGACCGATTCGTGTAAGTAGTTATTACACTACCGCCGTTCCTGAACCTTCATCGGCGTTGGGTGCTTTGGCGCTTGGTGCTTTAACTATAGGCTGGCAATTGAAAAAGCACAAGAAAAAACAAACCATTACCAGCTTTGCTGTCAAAATCTGAATCAGGGATTAGGTATGGCGATTGGGGATTGGGAAAATTCTTCTCCCAGTACGTAATCACCAATACCCAATTCTCCAACTAAATTTACCCTTTGATAAAAAACTTATTCCAAACTGTGTTAAATGTTTGCTTGAGTTGATGCTTGCGATGCCATTTTTGAAAGGCAATTTCGTATTCTTCGCTGTTAGTTTGATAAGTATTGCAAGCATCAAACGCTACTCCCAGTCCCCAGAAGAGCAAAATGTAAAGCGACCACGAAAGACCACCACCACCAACTAAATCGACTAATATCAAAACACTATTGACAATTGCATAGTTGCCAAAACGCTTCTTGAATCTTCTTTGGCGATAGATGTTAAAAGCTTGGCGCTGTTGCATTTCTCCCTGTTTGTCCAACCAATCGCGTTCTGCTAATTTTAAAGATTCTGGCGGAATTTCTAATTCGGCAGCGATTTCTAACAATTGCTCGTAAGAAAATTCTTTTTCTTTATCGTCCGCTTGACGAGCGATCGCTAAATGAAGAATTTGCTGCACATCTTCTTGATTATAGAAACGGGTGACTTTAGATTCAGAAGCTGCCATAATTCTGTTTATATTACTTTTAATAAAGTTTTGTTACCCGATAGATATTCAGCAATTATGCCACCACCATCAGGATTATTTTCATTATGCCTAGGCTAGCAAATATAAATAGTGCTGTGGGTACGGTTTTCATGCCATGCACACAGCATCTTGGGTGCGATCGCTCTCTTATTGAAAGTTAATTATCGAGAATCCCCAGAGCGAATACGTCCGCTTCAGGCAACATTTGACCCAAATACCCCCCGACGCCAACTGAGCGTTGGCAGAAAGCTAAAGAGTTTTTAGTTAAACAAAACCTTTTGTCAGCTCATTTTTGGTACTTTTCTTATCTTGTATTATTCCTGTAACTTGATGTCCGCGTGTGACTAATTGGTGCGTGGTTTCGCGTCTTAGTTCACTTGTTGCACCAGTAATGACGACATTCAGTTTTGCGATGTTGTTTTGTTCGATATCAATAATTTAGCGATCGCCATTAGATGTCTTCGTACACCATTAGAGGTAAATTGAGCGAATCTCAACAAATTTAGGACTTACGGAATAACGAACCACCAAGGACGCCTTCTCTTCTCCCAAAGGGAGACGCTGCGCTCTCCTAGAGGCACGCGGCGCACTCGCAGCGTCTTTGATAGGAGAAGGATGCCAAAAAGTAAGAGTTTGGGAGAGTTTTTGCGTAAGTCCAAAAATTCTGTTACCAAAACTGTTACGAGCGTCAAAGTTTTAGTAACTGCCTATATGATGATCGATAGTTAAGTTCCTCACACCACACCGAAGCCGCGAAAGTCAATATTTCGCGGCTTTTTCATATTCAGGAATTAGGGAAAGGCGATCGCGCTTGTGAGGTGAGGATGCCATCCTGCCCTTATAATTAACCATGAAGGGTAATCTCTGCTATTTAAAGCAAATCTCACCTTGATCAATTTTTGCCTGAAGTTTTTGTCTGACTGCTGCGGTAAAGTTGAGGTCAGATGCCAAACTTGTTAAATTAATATAGCTTTTACGTTGTCTGGAGGTTATGAGCTTATCAATAGTCTTTTGATTAACTCGTGTACCCTTAAAAGCAGCAATTAGTGATGCTTTGTCAGCTGTATTGATATTGACAGCATTTGGTGTCGATGTCGATGTTTGTCTAGGATCTACTTTTTTAGACTTAATAAATTGAATATTTTTAATCTCTAGCTTTCGTTGTAAAACAGATGGACATGAAGGAGCGATCGTAAAAGCTAGATCGGGTGGGTGTCCATCAGAGGTAGATGATTTGAAATTAACATCGTTTAACCATTCCTCAAACGTCTGCAAGTGTCCGCTCAAAAGCTCATAGTTCTTAGCTTCGCCAAAAGCTCTTGCTACAACGTTATTGTTATGTAATAATTCCACGTAGCAGTCAAAAGCATGACCTGCCAGCACAGTTGTAGTTGAAACTGCTGACAACTTATATGCAGCGTGTTTCAAATATTTTTCCCACAGTTGTTTACATTCCGCTAGGAGATTCTAATAAATTCTGCTGGCATAGAGTCTCGCAAATATTATCTGCATTCTTCTGGAATTCTTTCGATAGATGCTCTTTGACAGTACCTTGCGTTACCGTACCATTGTCTGAGTAGGCAACAGTGTAAAGCAAGTAAAGCATTTGTTCTCTAGAGAGTTTAGTCATAAGTTCCTCTTAGGCAATTTTACTTAGACTCCTAATTTGGTGAACGTGCCAGATACCTTAACAAAGTAACATATAATACTCCAAAGCCAAGAATATTTGTCACATCGCGGTAGGTCTTGGTGAGGGGAGCATAATTCACCAAAGTAAAAGTATTAGTCTTGGAGATACAGATAACCTTACCAAAAGCGATCGCTTATTCCTCTAACAATTTCTCTATCAGTGCGTAAATATCTTGTTTATCGCCTTCTTTCCGCAGTCCTACCCCGACTACCAAAACTACCACTTTATCAACTTCTACTTTGTAAATAATTCTGTAGCGTTGACCCACAGCCCGTAAACTGCGATATCCTTTAAGCTTGTCAATTAAAGGTTTTCCCTGTTTTTCTGGGTCTGTCTTCAGTTTATCGATGCGATCGCTCAATGATTTTTGTTGACGCTTATCCTTCACATCCGCTAACATCTCCAATGCTAACGGTGTCAGTTCAATTGCATACTCTATGTTGGCAGGTTGCGGTGTATCAAATTCCAAGCTTGGCTTTTGCTTCCTCCCAGCTGATGGTTTCTCCTCGTTCTGCTTGGGCTATACTTTCTTGTAGCTGATTGGCAAAAGCGCGATCGCCAAGAATAGAAAGAGTTTCCAATAAAGATTCATATTGCTCAAAGCTAAGTGCTGCCATAACTGGCTTACCATGCTTGGTAATTATTACTGGCTCATCGTTCAACTCATCCGGTAAATCTAGCAATTGTCTTCTAGCTTCCGTAATGCTTAGATACTTAGACATATAAATAAGTGTACACAATAATGTACATTTACTATAACATTAATGCGATCGCTCTCTTCCCTATTACGCTAAAGTTGCGTTATAAGCGTGCATCTAGCTTGCGGAGGAAAAAGTTGTGAAAGCAGTCTTAATGACAGCACCTGGTAATCCCGAAGTTCTGCAAATGCAGTCTATAGCAAATCTTGCCATCCCCCCGAAAGAAACGGAACTTCTGGTACGCTTAGTAGCAGCTGGGGTAAACCCGATTGATACAAAACTTCGCAAACGCGGCACTTTTTACCCAGATAATATGCCTGCCATTTTAGGATGTGACGGTGCAGGTGTGGTTGAAGCTGTCGGCGCTGCGGTTCAGCGTTTTCGCTTAGGTGATGAGGTATATTTTTGCAATGGTGGTTTGGGCGCACATCAAGGTAATTATGCGGAATATACTGTTGTTGATGAGCAATTTGTTGTCCGTAAACCCGCCTCCGCATCCTTTGCAGAAGCTGCTGCTGCACCTTTAGTGTTAATTACCGCCTGGGAAGCGTTGTATGAACGAGGACGACTGCAACCCAAGGAAAAAGTTTTGATTCATGCGGGTGCTGGTGGTGTTGGACATGTAGCAATTCAGCTAGCGAAACTCAAAGGTGCTGATGTCTGCACAACTGTGAGTTCCCAAGAAAAAGCTAATTTTGTCAAAGAATTAGGTGCAGACGAAATAATTTTTTACAAACAAACCGACTTTGTACAAACTGCTTTAAATTGGACAAATGGTGAAGGTGTAGATTTAGCTTTTGACACTGTGGGTGGAGAAACTTTTCACAAAACCTTTCCCGCTGTGCGGGTATATGGCGATATTGTGACGATTTTAGAACCTGATGCGAATACTGTTTGGAAAGCTGCCCGACAGCGTAATCTCCGCATTGGTTTTGAATTAATGTTGACACCAATGTTGCAAGGCATAGTGGAAGCACAAAAGCATCACGCAGACATTTTAGAACAGTGTGCCACTTGGATTGATGAAGGCAAGTTGAAAATTCATGTTAGTCAAACTTTTCCTTTAGAAAAAGCGGTGAAAGCTCATCAATTATTAGAAACTGGGTCTGTGACAGGTAAAATTGTTCTGCTGATTAGTGATGAATCATAAAATAATATTGTCAAGAGAGTCACTATTAAATGTAACACTAGCTGTACCTTGAGAGTGATGTAACCATTGAGCATTCGTTTTAAAGTTACAAAGCGGATGTTCTCTAAAGCAATTGCAAAATAAATATGACAAAATGGCAGTATTTATATTAGAAATAATCGCGAAGTAAATTCTACAGACGTTGCTCAATATTATGATCAAATTGAATAATATTAGTAAGAATTATTTGAAGTTGATGATTATCAAAAGTTAAGAAAAACTATTCTTTTCGTTTCCCATTCAGGACTTTGTTTCATGTTACAGGGTCATTATTTATTAAGTTACTTCAGCAAATTTTTTGCGAATCCTGTGTTGGCGATCGCACTCATGCTTACAGGATTTACAAGTGCTTGTCAAAAAAACAATCCAGCAGCAAAGGCTGTCAGCCCACCAGCATTGCCCGTGAAACTTCAGAAAATTGACGCAAGCACGCTCATAGAAAGTTCTGTGTTTGTCGGATCGTTAGAGGCGCAGCAAAAAGTCACGCTACAACCGCAAACTCAGGGTCGAATCGAATCGATTCTCGTGTCTAGCGGTCAGCGGGTGCAGCAGGGTACACAGATCGCATCCTTGAGTTTGGATCAGACTCAGGCAAATGTAGCCAGTTCGATCGCTGCCGCTAGTTCAGCGCAAGCGGCATTAGGAACAGCTCAAGCACAACTTCAACAAGCCGAAGCCCAGCGAACTAGGGCAGCTGCAAATGTTCAGCTTCAACAGACACAATTCAATCGTAACCAACAGTTAGTCGGCGAAGGAGCCATAGCCAGACAAGAGTTAGACATTGCCAGAAATAATTTACAAACGGCGAACGCCGATCTGCAAGCCGCAAACAAACAAGTTGCTGCATCAGGTGCAGCCATTCGGCAAGCACAGGCAAATGTACGCCAAGCCCAAGCGAGTACGGCTGCCGCGCAAGTCAATCTCAATTTCAAACGAGTGGTAGCACCAATCACTGGCGTAGTGGGTTTTTTTCCAGTGAAAGTGGGAGATTATGTCAACACCGGACAAACCATTACCACAATCACGCAAAACGATTCGCTGGATCTCAATCTTTCTGTGCCCTCAAATCGATTGAACCAACTGCGAATCGGATTGCCCGTTGAGTTGATCGATCCCACCACGCAGAAATTGATTGGCACGACGGGCGCGATCAACTCCATTTCTCCCTCAGTCAGTTCCGATCAGCAGTCAATTTTGAGCAAGGCACGCTTTGCAAATTCACAAGGGCGACTGCGTGATGGGCAATACGTTCGAGCTCGCGTGATTTGGAATCGACAACCGGGTATCTTAATTCCCACCGTCGCAATTTCTCGCGTTGCTGGACAAAGTTTTGTGTTTGTCACCGAAAACAAAACCGTAAACGGCAAACCGCAGCAAATTGTGCATCAGCGTTTAGTGCGTCTCGGTGACATTCAAGGCTCGAATTATCAAGTCCTCTCAGGACTTAAATCCGGCGAAACGATCGTGACTTCTGGCATTCTCAAACTTAGAGAAGGCGCACCGATTCAACCGCAATCCTAAATCCAGGACACCTCATAATGTCGATCGCCAACACCTTCATTAAACGCCCAGTATTAACTACCGTTTGTACTCTAGTGATTCTCATTTTGGGGGGCGTGTGTATTCCGTTGCTGCCGCTCAATTACTTGCCAGATATTGCGCCGATTCGCGTTCAGGTCTCAGCCACCTATACTGGGGCGGATGTAGAAACTGTTGAAAGTGCAGTAACGACGACGCTGGAGCGACAAATTAACGGTGTCGAGGGAATGCAGTACATGACCTCGAACAGTTCAGCAGGTAGTAGCCAAATTTCAGTGTATTTCGAGTCACAGACCGATAAAAACATCGATCAAGTGAACGTGCAGAATCGCATTGCCCGTGCCACACCTCGCTTGCCGACGACCGTGCAACAATTCGGTGTGACGGCGCAAACGTCTTCAACCAGTATTTTGTTAGTATATGCGCTTTATCCACAAAATAATGAGTATGACGCACTGTTTATTAGTAACTATATTGACCTCAATTTGCGGGATCAACTGCTGAGAACACCGGGAGTTGGCGATATCACGATTTTTGGTGAAAAGCAGTATGCGATGCGGTTGTGGCTCGATCCGAATGCACTGGCGAGTCGGCAATTAACTGTAACAGATGTGGCAACGGCACTGCGATCGCAAAACATTCTCGCCGGAGCAGGAACGTTGGGTCAAGCCCCAGTACCTCCGGGTCAAAGTTATGAAATTCCGCTGCGAGTCAATGGTCAGTTCAAAGATGCTTCGGAGTTTGCAAACCTCGTTATCAAAGCAGGAAGTAACGGGGACTTAATTAAACTTAGGGATGTGGGTCGTGCCGAACTCGGATCGCAGACCTACGCTAGCAATGCGAGAAATAATGGCAAGCCGGCGATCGGCATCGCAATTTATCAGTTACCAGGTAGTAATGCACTGGATGTGGCGAAAAACGTTCAGGCACAAATGAATGAACTGATGAAAGACTTTCCGCCCGGATTAAAAGCCCAGATCGTTTACGATACGGTTGGGTTTGTGCAAGCGTCACTTGAAGAAGTGGTGAAAACGCTCGTCGAAGCGATCGCGCTGGTCGTACTCGTGATTTTTCTGTTTCTCCAAGACTGGCGAGCGACGATTATTCCGATTGTTGCTATTCCCGTTTCGCTGATTGGCGCATTAGCATTTGCTTACGTGTTTCGATTCTCGTTAAACAATTTGACCTTATTTGGTTTAATTTTGGCGACAGGATTAGTCGTAGATGATGCGATCATCGTCGTCGAGGCAGTCGCCCGTAAAATTGAACAGGGTGTCAGACCGTTTCAAGCGTCGGTCGAGGCAATGGACGAACTCACCGGAGCGGTACTTGCAACGTCGCTGGTGTTGATGGCGGTGTTTATTCCAGTAGCGTTTTTTCCGGGTTCGACTGGGAAAATGTATCAGCAGTTCGCCTTAGTGATTGCCTTTTCGATCGCAATCTCGGCGTTTAATGCGCTTTCATTCAGTCCGAGTATGTCTGCGATTTTGCTGCGCCCGCCACGACCCAAACGCGGCCCGCTTGGCTGGTTTTTTAACAAATTTAATCAAATTTTGGCATGGATCATTCAACGATATTTAGCGATCGTCAATTTTCTGATTCGTATTCGTTACGTTGTCATTGGATTGTTTGTGGTCGGTTTAGCTGCGACTTATTTTATGTTCACTCATGTTCCGACCGGATTTGTTCCGAGTGAAGATCAAGGCATTCTCTTAGGCATTATTCAAGGTCCGGATGGAGTTGCCCTCGGCTATACCGATCAAGTACTGGAAAAAGTTGAACAAATTCTCCAAAAAGAACCAGAGATTAATAACGTTTTTGCAACTTCGGGATTTGGCTTTGCAGGCAGTGGGTCAAATCGAGGTGTGTTCTTTGCCCAGCTCAAGCCGTGGGAAGATCGCAGCAAATCCGATCAAAGTGCGTCTGCAATCTTAACCCGAATTAATGGCGCATTTCAAACGATTCCCGAAGCCGTAATCACCGCAGTCAGTCCCCCACCGATTCAAGGCTTTAGTACGTTAGGTGGATTTGAGTTGCAGCTTGAAGACCGCACCAACGGACGACTGACAATTGATGATTTTTTCGCCAATGCCCAAGCGGTTATAGCGCAAGCGAATCAACAACCAGCCCTTAAAGGCGGCGTTTTTACGCAGTTTACCGCCAGTACACCACAGTTTGAAATCGACTTTGATCGCGATCGCCTCGAAGCACTCAACGTCAATTTTCAGGATGCTGTTACCACACTTGGAACCGCCATTGGTTCGCAGTATGTCAACGATTTTATCCTCGGACAGCAGAGCTATCGCGTTTATGTTCAGGCAGACGGCAACTATCGGCGATCGCCGAATGATATTCGTCAGCTTTATGTGCGATCGACAAACAACCAAATGGTGCGATTGAGTGAGGTCGCAACACTCACGCCTACTACAGGTCCATCTGTAATTACTCACTACAACGGCTTTCGTGCGATCGATCTCCAAGGCAGAGAAGCACAGGGCTACAGCAGTGGACAAGCGATCCAAGCAATGCAGCAAGCGGTGAACGCAGCAGCAATAACAGGTGTCGGCAGTGACTGGATTGGAACTGCCCGCGAAGAATTAAGTGCAGGTAACTTGGGCATTCTGATTTTTGGCTTCGGGATCATTATGGTGTTTCTCACACTTGCCGCTCAGTATGAAAGTTATATCGATCCGGCGATTATTCTGTTGACCGTACCGTTAGCGTTGTTGGGTGCGTTGAGTGCGCTGGCGTTGCGCGGTTTGGTAAACGATGTCTACGCGAACGTGGCGTTGGTAATGCTGATCGGACTTGCCTCGAAAAATGCCATTCTGATCGTCGAGTTTGCTAACCAATCCTTTGAACAAGGTATGCCGATTCGACAGGCAGCCTTGAACGCAGCCGAAGAACGGTTTCGACCGATTGTCATGACTTCGAGTGCGGCACTACTCGGATTTTTCCCTCTCGTAATCGCCACCGGAGCGGGTTCTGCCTCGCGCTGGTCGTTGGGAACGGCGTTGTTTGGGGGGTTACTCGTGGCAACGATCTTAAGTTTGCTTTTTGTTCCAGTGCTATACGTGATTATCAAGTCTTTGGAAGAACGCTTCTTGAAGCATAAAAAAGCTAATCCATCCAAACCGCCTGCCTCAAATGCAGACCAGGATGGACAATTAAGAGCGATGCCAACGGCAACGTCTTCTGGTGCGTCCGCTACGCGAACGACGAACGCGCCGGCTAATTCGGCTGCGGTTAAAACGCAAAGTGGCGATGACAATAAAGCTAATGATTCTACTAAATAAATGAATGCAATACGTTGATATTACAAGAAGTAAAGATTAAGCTGCAACTTTGTAAGACACTGAGACAATGAAATTGTACCCTAATAATCTAACAAGGGTATTAAGCATTGAAGCAAAGTAAATGAACGTCAAACTAATCGCTTTTTCTGGCTTTGTTACCGCATTTGTCGGTGCAGGAATTGGTTTTATTGCTGCTAGTTTACTTCCTTGTCCCTACACAAGTCAAATGTATAAAGACATGGATCAAAAATATGCCATTGTCGGTGCAGTTGCCGGCTTGCTGATTGGTTCGAGTCAAGAAATGATTCGAGAACTGAAGCAAGAGCGGGATGCGGAAGAAGACTTGCTGCGGGATTTGGACAAAGCTGTTCGCTCAAGTAAAAACGAACAAAATTACTGATGTGTTAGCGCAATATCTCAGCTTGACTACGCAAAGGATAAAGGTGACAGTCGCTTTTATATAAAGGTACATGCGAATCTATTTCAAGTCTGAGTTATGCGATCGCTATAGTAAACGCCATAAATCGCCTTTGTCTGTGCGTAATTACTAAAATATTTCAACTTGATTATCTTCTAACCATAAAACAGGAAATATCGCTGGATCGCTGAAATCTGGATCGCCATTGGGCAATTTTCGACATAATAGTTCATCAATGATATGAATTTCTTTTCCTTGATGATTCCAAAAAGGTTGATAACAATTGCTTTCATCTTGCAAATGTACAGCCATTGCTAAACGAAATGAGTTGCTGTAGTTAGGATAGCTTCCATGAATTGTCCAACAATGATGAAAGCTGACTTGACCTTTTTTTAATGCGATTGGTACTTTGATAATTTTTCGTTTTTGCTGATAAAATTGCAGTTCGATATCTTCTAAATTGTGATTATTAAAAAATCGCGTATTTTCGATACCTGACCATTTATGACTTTTGTCTAACACAACCAAAGATCCATTCAACTCATCGCAGTCATGAAAGGGAATCCAAGCGGTGAGTAAGTTGTGTGAACTGCAAGTAGACCAATAAGCGCGATCGCTATGCCAACCAATGGCTGTTTTACCATTTTTGTCTTCAGGTGGTTTGTAAACTAGTTGGTCATCTAATAGTCGAATTTGCTTAGTTTTGGCTAATCGTGAAGCGATCGCACCGATGATAGGTTGCAATGCTAAAAAGCGCAATTGCTTGTTTTGCAAAGAAACAAATTCATTATTACGAATAACATCGTACCCATCTTTCGGTTGCCAATCGCTATAACCGCTGCTAATAGAAAGTAGTGTATCTCGCTCTCCTCGGTAGTATCTTTCACTACCTTTAATTGCCTCATCAATAATTTCCTCAGCAAGCACTTTTTGAGAGATATACCACCCGTGTTCCTCATAAAAAGCAACATCTTCAGCTGTTGGTAAAAGCGCGATCGCATCCTGGTTTAGATGTTGTGAATCATCCATAATATTATTTGCGGAAAATTGAGCATTAACCATTCAGTCAAAATTTTGTTCATTCACTCCTTCGCTTTGACCAATTCCCGGAATAGTAGCTTTGCAGCCTTTGCGCTGATGCTTTGTAAGCACTAATCGAACCGGACACCCCGCTGCTTTTAAAGGCATCTAGTTGAAGACCGAGCGCTGCACCAATCTCATTATTAAGACGGCTGCGCTTGGGTTCAATACGAGTAAAAACTCGCTGCCAGAAAGCGATACGACACAAATCAGAACCACCTCTAATATTAATTTTACTTTTATCACCGGACGCTTCCAATGACGGTGCAAGCCCTAGAGATTTTTGAAACCGACGTAGTGAGAGATAGCGTTTAGTCGGCTTTCCTGATTTTCGACTTCGTTAAAAGCAATTCAGTAAACCAAAAAGTTTTCTCCTCAAGGCGATCGCTAACCAGCCATTGCGTAGTTTTAGGTGCTAGATAATACTAAGTACATGAAAAGTACTTATGCTTCTCCAAGTTTGTTAAAAAGATGAAATGATGAAAGTAGTGTGTACTATCTTGAAGATAATTGACTCTTTCATTAGGACAATTGGCTCT